>CAIOSF010000264.1 GCA_903860855.1 uncultured Alphaproteobacteria bacterium
ACTAGAAGGTACAATCATGGAGGATTGGGTACAGTCTAATGTCATGATTAAGTTCACCGATACCAAGCTAATCACCATGACAGATAGTTCTAAATTGCTAGAAGAGCTTTGCAACGATAATATCGATTTTATTGTTATGGAAGAAGTGACATCTAATAACATGAGGAATGTCATGGAAGAGATAACATCCGATTACCTTACAGATGCCGGTGATGGATATGCCGTGGTGATTGAGAAATCTAATACCCAATTACTTGCAGATGTCAATAAAGCTCTAACTGAATTAAAAAGCGAAGGAGTTCTAGAGGAATTAACGAAAAAATGGACAGACACTTCCGAACAGGGAGCCACACAACCCAATTCTCTTGACAATGCCATCGACGGAACAAAAAATAATAATTCACAGCAAAATGACAGCTCCAAACAGGAAAATGGACAGAGAGACAACAATTCACAAAGCAACGCCCCTCAAGTCAACACATCGTCAACGAAACAACCAGAATCCTCTTCGCAAGAGCAAAAACAACAGGAGCCAGAACAAAATAAATCAGAAGAGCAAATGCCCTATGGTCATTTTGACAGAAGCGATCAGCCTGTGAATTCTTCCAATGATGCTCCAGGTGGCGATACTAATACCGGGGCTCTAGTCAATCCTCCGAAAGAGCCACAAGAACAGACACGAAAATAATATATTGTTATAAACCACCTATGGTAATGAAGGGGTGGCGACAAGTTGGTCGCTGGGGGGCAATGTCGGTCCCGAAATAGAGTCCATTATGGCGATATGGTATAGTCAAATACAACCACAGGAATAACAACACCTAGACTATTACTGGCAACTGGCATCGCGGTCCAATATTGATGGATTGATACCAGAAACCTGCCGAGCAAATCAATACTAAATCAGGGCGAAGCGTTGCCGATAGGAGGAAGAAGATTACACCAAGTGCAATTTATTTGACTATATCATTAGCATTCCACCATTAACATGGACAGTACTTCCAGTGATATAACTGGCCTCATCTGAAGCTAAGAATAAAACAGCATTTGCAACTTCCTCTGGTTTACCCGTCCTTCCCATTGGAATACGCTCACGAATCTTTTGCTGGATATTTTCGGGAATGACCTCGGTCATAGGAGTATCGATAAACCCAGGAGCAACACAATTCACAGTAATGCCTATACTCGCTATCTCAAGTGCAATGCTTTTGCTCATTCCGATCATACCAGCCTTGGAAGCGGCATAATTCGCCTGACCAGCATTGCCAGAATAGGCAATCACAGATGACATATTGATAATACGACCATAGCGTTGACGCATCATTTTTTTCACCGCAGCCTGATTGAGTTTAAATGTTGCTTGCAGATTAACCCTAAGTACCTCCTCCCATTCCGCGTCTTTCATTCTCATTGAAAGAGCATCTTTTGTCATACCAGCATTGCATATGAGGATATCAAGCCCCCCAAGAAATTCAAACACTTCATTCACCAAAGCATCAATCGTATCAATCTGAGACAAATTACAGGCGATTGGCTTTATTATAGCATTATCGGCTTGTTCCATAGCACTAGCAGTAAGTTCTTGCAGGGCATCAATTTTTGTACCACTGATCACTACGCTTGCTCCAGCCCTTACCATGGTTTGCAGTATTGCCTTGCCTATACCACCTGTGGCCCCTGTAAGTAAAACTTTTTTTCCTATTAGGCTAAACATTAATCCCTCTCTTTTTAATCTTTATCTACATATTGCATTTTAATCTTATAAAGTCAGAGCCTTCACCAAGGCATCGACCTCACCCGGAGTATGAACACTCATAGTACGTAAATCTCCGTACATTTTTTTTGCTATACTACTTAACACCTTACCAGGTCCGACCTCTACTATTGTATCTATTTGCATCTCCTTTACCATGTAATCAATCGTTTCTCGCCAACGAACCATACCAGGAATCTGCTTCACCAGCAAATCTGGAATGAGCGCACCTTTATTATTAGGTCTTCCCGTATAATTTGCTATGATTGGCACTTTAGGATCAGCAATCTTTACCCTTTGTAGAGCCAGTCTCATGGCATCGGCTGCCATCTCCATCAAGGATGAATGAAATGGTGCACTCACCTGCAGCTTGATTGTCTTACGACAGCCAAATTTGCCGGCAATATCAGCAGCTTTATCGATAGTTCTAACAGTACCACTCAGAACAAACTGACCGGCCCCATTGTCGTTAGCCACCTGACATACTTCAACCCCGCTATCAGAACCAGACCCTCCGACTCCATTTGGGGTAGAAACTTCGGCATCACTCAGAACAACTGCAGCTATTTTTTCAGCAATTTCAAGGTCAACCCCCAATAATGCCAGCATTGCTCCTTTACCCAAAGGTACAGCTTCTTGCATAGCATTTCCGCGAATTCTTAAAAGTTTTGCTGTATCCTCCAAGCTTATGCTAGCAGCAGCGCATATTGCGCTATATTCACCAAGAGAATGGCCGGCGGCTACCAAGCAAAGTTTCGCGATGCCAGCGCCGCCATCATGGTGATGCAAATCAATATGATCCAATACCAAAGCATCCATCACGACTTTCAAAGCAGCCATCGATACAGCCATAATGGCTGGTTGAGCATTGGAGGTATTCATCAGATCTACTGACTCTCCCCAAAATATCATCTTTGATAAATTTTGCTGGAGGCTTTCATCAACTCTCTCGAAAATTTCCCTCGCGACTGGAAAAACCTCGGCTAGTTCTTTGCCCATACCGATGAACTGGGAACCTTGCCCAGGAAAAACTAAGGCTATGCTGGATGACACATCAATTCGTCATAGTTATGTAAGTAGCAGAATAATAGTTTATTTTTTAGCGTTATCAACAAAATCAATAACCTCAGCTAGTTTTTTGTAAGAAGATTCAAGCGTTTCATAGTCGGCTGTATCCTGAGATATAAATTCATCAAGCTGATTATGGTATTTGATCGCCTCATCCACGCTGGGATCACTACCTCTTTTATAGGCACCTATTCTTATCAAATCAGCCATATCACTATAAGTCGCAATCAGATTACGAGCTCTGTTGACCACGGCATTTTCTTCCGCTGTATTACATCTTGGCATAGTGCGCGATATGCTTCGCAATACATCAATAGCAGGATATATGCCTCTACCAGCTATACTGCGATCCAGAACTATGTGACCATCCAGAATACCACGTACAGCGTCAGCTATTGGTTCATTGTGATCATCACCTTCAACCAATACGCTGAACAAACCTGTGATAGATCCCTGCTCTGCTGTTCCTGGCCCAGCTCGCTCAAGCAGCTTAGGTAACTCGCTGAATACAGTGGGGGTATAACCTTTAGTCGTCGGAGGTTCGCCAGCTGCCAGACCTATATCCCTCTGAGCCATAGCAAAGCGGGTGACGCTATCTATCATACATATCACCTCCATATTTAGATCTCGAAAGTATTCACATAAAGTCAGAGTTAAATAGGCCGCTTGCCTTCTCATAATCGCTGATTCATCAGAGGTTGATACCACGACTATTGATTTAGATAAACCTTCTGGTCCCAAATAATCTTCAATGAACTCCTGCACTTCTCTTCCCCTCTCGCCTATAAGGCCGATGATTTTAATGTCGGCACTGGCAAATTTGGTGATCATGGCAAGCATCATGGATTTACCAACTCCTGATCCAGAAAAAATCCCCATTCTCTGACCTTTGCAGCAGCTCAAAAATGCATTTATTCCTCTAATACCCATATTCATTTTCTCACCAACCCTTTTACGCGAATGAGCAGGTGGTGGAGAATTTTGCAAATGATATGGCTGAGAACCATATGATAGCGGGCCCTTCTCGTCGATCGGCTTACCGAAAGCATTCACAACCCTACCAAGCCAGGAAACATTTGGATATATTGTCTGATCAGCCGAAACCAGCTGAATCTCGCAACCACTCCCTATGCCACTTACATCACCGAAGGGCATCAAGAGGGTCGTGCGATCATGCATGCCTATAACCTCGGCAAAGATCTGGTTATTTTCCCCCGTTTTGGCATTCTCTTTGGTAGTACGAATTCGACATCGCGAACCGATGCTAGAATTATTCTCCAAACCGCTAGCCTCGATTAGCAGCCCCTTGATCGCTTTCACCCTACCAACAATGAGTTCATCTGGTAGTAAATTTATTTCACCGAGTAAGTCATGAGTATTTGGAAACATAGAATCAATACTGTCTTTTAGGTTTTATATTTTTCTTTCGAATTGCTTCTATAGAAGAGGTTTTTGCTTTCACTCCAGATTGCCATTATATGCGATATATTTATTCTATTCAAAATGAATTTGTCGAATCGATTTGTCGAATCTAGCATAAAAAATTAAGATTTTTTTGTTTTGTAAAAAATTTAAATACTATATCTTTAACATATCGTTAATCAACCAATAGTACAATACTATTGGTTGATTAATATATTCACTCTATAGCATGATTAGTAATAAAGAATACCTCATCAAATACAGCTAACAAAGCACCAATATCTGATTCATCAGACTTTTTTCGACAGCTGGCCAAAGGACCTACACCGTCAAATACGGATATGGAAACAATAATTGCAATAAATAATTTACAATCTTTATTGTATACGCTTATTGGTAGATTGAATACAGAGGGAGCAAGACTGAGTAAGGTAACTAGTAATACAAAGATATCTGAAGCAAAGTTTAAACAAGCACCTTTCAGTTACGATGATGGTGACAAATTCGGAATGCTCCTCTACCTTTCTGAAAACTATATACGCACATTAGCCTTGCAAGATAATGCTCTTAAAGCAGTTATAAAAAACAAAGTCACAGACTTTGAACTAAACGAATACAAAGCCATACTATCTTCATGGTATAAATATTTAATAACCACGAGAAAATCTGACTATCTTTATGTACAAGTACAGTCAAACCCCCAATCAGATCTCTTAAAAAATCTTTTTGAGACATATCTTAATTTTCAATCTTCTTGTCTTGATCTCATGCGAGATAATAAGGAGTTATTAAAGTATTTGGAGGCCTTGGATGAAATGAAATTAATGTCTACATATCTCTCAGCCTATTCTGTATTTCATTCCGCAAAAATAGGTCTTAATATAGCAAATCTTTCAGATTCTCAAAAAATCTATATAGGACATATACTATCCCATCCCAATAACCAAATACATTTCCTTAAAAACACAGAAGACCAATCATCAGAAACTATCATACTAAACAATGTCTCATATAAGAGCATTGAACAGTTTTTTGCAAACAACTATATCACACCTCTCAAGATAAACTTGGAACAATCAGAAAAGTCCATATCTTTTCTAACAGATCTTTCTACAAAATCTCTCCATGTAAATCCCCTGATTCAATCTTCGCAAAAAGCCTCATTTGCAATCCTCATGCAGAAGATGCAACGGATAAAGGAAGAATCGATCACGCGTCTTTTTGCTATACAGGAAAGTCTTGAGACCCTTAAAGAACTTGATCAAAAATGTGATATAAGCATCATAGCGGATATAGAAAACTTTACTATCCTGACATCACCTAAAGCATCTTATCAGGACCTCTCACCTAGCGAGATGCTGCGGGCTATGGCTAAGGCATGTATAAATGATCCAAAAAGATCTCCTCTGATTTTCTCAAAACCAGTGGAAGTGCAATATGATACAAACCAGAAAACAACAGAAAAAACGAAGCAGACAGAAAATCAGACAATAATGGAAAAACCAGAATTATCTATGTCATCTGGTAATAATATTGCTTCAACCGAAGATATAATAGAGGACCTAAAGCAGTCATTAAAACGAGTGCATAACACTTGTTCAAAACCCGATCATATACCATACAATACTCCAGTTAATACACTAGCCTACAATAAAGAAAAATTATCATTCAGTGAAAACGAGCTTTTAGAAACATTCCAAATAAGTAATAACACTATAGAGGTATTCATGAAGCCAGCTCTAAAGGATCTGATATTCAAAGATAATCCAGCATCTATCAACCGAATCCAGAATGCAATCGCCAAGGGATTTGTACCAAATAAAGCAAGTACAGGAATGAAGCAGTTAGTTGATGAAAAAGAAAAGGCACTAGAGGTCGATAAATTTTCTCTTCTTGAAATCAAGTTATTAGGTCGTGGTCTAACTAGGGGAGTGCCCAACGGAGATTACCGAATTATTTGTGCATTCGATACAGCACATAGAAAAATATACGCATTAGAGGAGGCTTTAGGACACAAGACTATGTCCATCGCCATCAAAAATGTCATGAGTGGCATCATGGATGGAATAAGCAAAACAGAAGAGATTATCATGAAAAAATAGCTAGGCCATCGGGGGATGCCTATGGCGCTTCCCCTTTCCCTTATCTGTATCCAGAATTCTGATAGGGTTTATAACACCAAGTCCCAGAATAACCACAACTCTAAAAAACCAATTTGTCGGTACTATGCTTTACCAGCAGCAGTAATGCATACCTTCGCTAAATTCCCAGGCGTATAACTGAACGGAGTGATTACTTGTTCAACAATTCTGACAGAACTACTATCAGAGCTTCTTCTCAAAACATGCGAGAGAGCTTCTTCTCTTAATCCATGCAGAATCTCATCACGTTCGTTCAAGGATACTATCGTATTCAATGCATGAGAAATCTCCGCAAGAGCTGCACCATAGGCATTAGCAATAGCAAAATTCTCTGGCAAAATCACATCAATGTTAAAGAATTTCTTATCTATTATTGCCGCCCCTCCTCCCACTAAAATTATAGGCAGATCATTTCTCACAGTAATTTTTCTTACTAGCTCTTCTATTTTATCTACGGCAATTCTGATAACCTTTTCATAGCCTTCTATATCCAAATCTACTTTGACTTTCGCTTTAAGATTCAAAACCTCACTACCACTGATAATCCCTATATCAGTCAATGTAAGGATATCACCACCAAAACTCTTAGCATACTTGAATAATTCTTTTGCCACACTATGAGAGCAAATATTTACATCATCACCACTAATCTTGATCTCGCTTCCACCACCAAGAGCTATTGATATGACGTCAGGCATCTGAAAGTTCATAGCAATACCAGCAATAGTTGACATAGTGCAAGACTTCACAGGGAATCCATTTAATACCATTCCACAATCACTTGATGTACCACCTATGTCAATTATAATGGCATTATCTAGCCCTGCCAACTTGCTGGCTCCGATGAATGAGTTAGTTTGACCAGCCGATATAGTCTTTATCGGAAATTTCAAAGCTTCGTCTATTGGCATAATAGTGCCATTGTTCTGAGTGATGAATATAGGAGCATTTATACCATGAGCATTGATGATATTATCAAGTTTATCAGCTGATGAAAAGTCGAAAGACTTCTTCAATATCTTCATCAAAGTGCTATTAAGTATAGTTGCGTTCTCCCTCTCAACTATACCTATGCTGCCTATTTGATGAGAAAGAGAATATGATACCTTACCATTGAATTTCTCATCCAATAATTTTGCTACCTCAAGCTCATGCTCAGGGTATAACGAGGCAAAAACGGAGGAAACAGCAATAGACTCAGCGCCATTTGTAAGCAGAGAATCAAGGCCAGCATTAATTTCATCTATGTCCAAAGGAGTAATCTCTTTACCATCGCATTCAAATCCACCATTCACCGTAATACTCCCAGCCAAAACACTTTTTTGAAGATTTTCCGGCCAAGAGAAGCAAGGCGGTAAAATGCTTGGCATATGACCAGCAATTCTAATTAAGCCAACTTTGCATAGACCTTGGCGCTGCAATAAGGCATTTGTGCATTGGGTTGTACCTATGACAGCCCTAACAACCAGCGTTTTATCTATATCAATACGATTTTCAACATTCTTAAAAACACCTCCTAATGCTACCGCTACTCCTTGATGTATCGGACTTGTGGTTATAGCTTTAGCGTAGCTCAGCACAT
>CAIOSF010000265.1 GCA_903860855.1 uncultured Alphaproteobacteria bacterium
CTCCGTTGGGATACTTGCTCGATGTTTCTTCAACAGAACCCCACTTATTGCTGGTGGGATCGAAATCATGCATTAGATATTTTGTCCCAAAGGAATTGAACATCCCATATCCGGCATCAATTTTGCCGTAAAAGCGACAAGGTTCCACAGCGAATGAGGTGGATGAGAGAATTGCGATGCTGCTAATACCAATTGCTGTAATGACGTGTTTCATATGCATTCTTGATTATGTTGACGATATTGTGCATGCTAGCACCGAAAACTCGGTATAAACAATTAAATAATTTATTTTTCACGGTACTTATTGTTATTACGTGATTTTTTTGCAACTTAGAACTTAGTTACGCTGATGAGATATATCATAGATTAAAACGAGGCAAGTGAGTTGATCCCAAGAAAGTTCATAGATAACGGCGCAGTATTCTTGGGGTTGTTATCAGGGATCAGATGTCACTTCTCATCGCTATTATTAGAAACATCAACTACTTGTTCTGATAAGTGAGATAGCACCTGAAGCAATACTTGCGCTATCTTTATGGCGTCATATCCATATTTCGTATCTTTAATGACAAAAAGTAAATCAACCATGGTGTCCATAACCATAAAATCATGACGAAGCTTCGTTACGATGTCCTTGCTCTCTGCATCATGAGTAGAACTAAGTGCTTTAATGAATTCGGCTAAGATTTTTTTTACATTATCAATATCAAGAGCAAGTTTAGTTTTTAATTGCGCTTTGCCCTGAACCTTTGGATCGTTGATTCTTGTTATGATATCGACAATCGATTCTATCTTATCAATCATATGTCTTACTGACTTAATATAGATAGCATAGCTGCCACTATAGCTTATATCTGATTTGGTATAAGCATCTTTTGTAGCTTTTTTTTCTTCCTGCTTATCAGTATCAAACTCATTTAAAAAATAAAAACCACCACTCATCCTGTCCGAACCCGTAAGATATCCAATATTATTTATGCAATTTATAGCCTTATTATCGTTTAACATAAAGCATTTTTAAGTCCTGTTCTTTCCCTCACATTTCTGCAATCTGGCACTGGCGTTGTACTAGCGTCCGAATAACAAAGTGCAGAATGACGGGCTGAGTGCACCGAATGCATGTGAGCAATACACTCAGCAGACAAAATCCGAACTCAACCGATCAGGTAATGGTTAAGAAAGCGATCTGGCGTTAGTTATTATCGCCACCAAGATCGTTAAGAACATCAAGAAGTTGTAACTGTTCTTTCATAGCTTCAACTCCTGCATTTAGTTTCGCGTATTGAGCTCTTAAAGATTGCTGCGTTCTGTTGAGATTAGTTTCAGCTGTTTTTTTATCATTTTCTAGTCCTTCCTTCCTTTTTTGTAGATTTTTAATATCTCTTTGGATCTCACCACTATTACCGTTATATATTGAGCCATTCTGCGTATCAATATAATTTGCAAACCACTCAGCTACACCTTGCTTTGCTATTATTGAGGCATTTTCTACTTGAGTATCTCCTACATATGCTAGGCTAAAATCATATATTTTTAGCTTTGAGTCGTCGAGATTGTTAAAGCTTATAAAGCCAGAGTTTAGATCGTTTTTATCAGATAGCTCATAGTTCATAACCTTGTTATAAGTACCACGAGATGTACGAGCCTTTGCCATAAACACCAAGGATGTATCCCAAAAATACGATCCTGTTCCCAATGTCGTATTAGCTAGCTTACTATTGAATACGTTATTCACGGTATCATCAATGCTAATAGATGTTAACTTGGAAGCTGTAAGATACACGATATAGTTACCATTGCCATCTAGGTCGGCTTTAGCTATGACGCCAGTTTTCCCTGTCTTTGAGTTTATAGCGCTAAGGAGGTCTTTTATCGATGGGCCTGCCATAGTTGTAGATGTTACGGTAACATCAGTGCCATTAAGTGAAAAAACGCCAGAAGTAAATGCTGGATCTGTTAGACTGCTCGTTAGTGCAATTGTTTGTCTTTCAACATTAAATAAGCCATTCAATACTTTCTTGGGATCATAGATAGACATCTTCTCAAATTTCGCTTTATCAGCATAGCTTGCATCATTTCCGTTATATTGACTAAACTCAAGGAAATACTGCCCACCTTTCTGGACCACATTAGTGCTTATGCGCAAGTAAGAAGAGGCTGAATTTATTGTTTTAGCTATTTCATTTAAACTTTGGCCACCTACTAAGGTAATTTTCTGTTCGTTAATGTAAAAGGATCCTGCCGTAAATTGGCCTACAGTTGGGATTGTGCTTACCACTGATGTCTGATTATCGCTAAAACCGAGTGAGCTAGTGGATTTTACCATGGCATTGCTTTTATCCATAGAAATGTCATATGAATCAACTATAGTGCTTACATTATTGAGGGTAATTATTGGATTTTTGCGATTAACTGGTGGAGCAAAGTCTGTAGATGTGCTTTCGAAGTCATAATCAAAGACGCTTTGAACTCTCGAGGCGTCTTCGTTTAATGCCTGGACCAAAATCGGTATGCTCAGCTCTAGCACACCAGTATACTTTGGTTCCTTCCTATGCTCCTTCTTATCCTCTATAACCTCCTCTGGGATGTCAATGCTGCTTATGCCTATGTTAGCCTGCACAAGTCTGGCTGCCTGCATCCTCATTTCCATCACCTCTTTCTTCAGTACATCGCTGTTGATTAATACCGCGCCTTCTACTGCTTTCCCGTTCTCATCTCTCTGCTGCTGTTTGGTAATAAATTTGAGCAACTCATTGTATTGATCGACGAATTTCTTCACCGATTTCACTATATCTTCTGTGTTGGAGATGATGTTGACCATCATCGGGTTTGGTGTTGGTTGTTTGAGAATTATGATGACACCATCAAGAAAATCAGATATCTTATTAGTTGGGCGGGTAAGCTCTATATCATCTATTGACAAGAGGGCATCGGTAGCGTTAATGACTGTGTGATTATAGGGTATTGTGCTATTTCTTTCCAAGCCATTTTTAAATACATTTTGAAAAACCGTACCGCTATTTGTCCCATTTAGAATTGTTCCATTATCTAGTATCTGAAACTTGTTGCCAACTCCGGTACTTGTTGATGCCAGTAATAATCGAATATTTCCTCGGCTAATCTCGGCTAGCTCAGATCCCAAACAGGTTTTATCCTTGCATGCATTGATCTTAGATGATATGACGCTCAGATTATCACCTTGATCTAGAGTTATGGTTTCATACTCATCGAACCTCTGGAGATGATCTCCGCCCGAGTGCTGCAAATGCACAAGTATATTATTAGGATCATCGATAAAATAGTCATATTCAGTTCCGAAGCTTGTTGATCTCATAACAAGCTTAGCTGTGAAATTTGGAAAGGTGCCCAAGGTCTCGACCATAGCCTCAACTCCCGCTCCTGCCTTCGTTATCTTCTGTGCAACAATGGCTAGGCTATCCTCTTCCTTAACGAGCACAAGTTTATCGTTAATATAAAATATTCCTGGCCGCAATGTGTCTGGGTTGCTAGCTGTCACTGCTATTGGATAGAAGTTGAATGCTTGGACAAATCTTTGGCTGAAATTGAAATGAGACTCAAGTTGGTTAATCAAATAGTTACCACCTGAATTGCCAAGATTTGCAAATATACCATTTGGATCGCTTACAGTGAAGTTATTGTTACTATTTAAGACAAGGGCTTTGGTATTATCTTTATCATCTATGAGCACAGCGGTTACGTCTGTGGAGGTAGTGACATTATTGATTTTCGCCGCTATAACCTCAATGCTATCACCGAGACTTAGATCTACATCGATGCTGTTGATTTTGAATATACCAGCCGTAAATTGGCCTTTGTTATTTGTTCCTACTGAACTAAGGTAGCCGAAATCCTGCATGAGCCTTTTGCTATTATTTTGGATCTTGGTCTCAAAACTACCGGCCATGAACATATTGGGATCAGCGCCAGTGATTACCGCTGCTTGGGTCGCGCTACTCAATCTGCTGGAGAATGATTTGCTTTTCCATTTCTCAGCTGCAGCTATCTGGTCGATCTTGACTTTGATTAGCCCGAGGCTTGCTTTTTCTGTTGCATCGATATCAAAATATGAGACCATTGTTTCTGGGGTCATACCTACAGCCATAGCCAGCTTCTCGTCGAAAGCACTGCTACTTTCTCCATATGGATTGGTATTGCAGAGCTGATTACACGCTGCTTTCATTTTGCCATTGAGGTTGATCAATTTGCTGTAAGCTAGCTGGCTGGCACTCTGCGTTTTAATCTTGTCTTCAATCTTGTCGATGCCGGCCTTCTCCTTCATCGTGGCGGCTTCGACTATGCCTCCTATATCGTTTACTTTGACCATTTTGCCATTTATATTCATGGCCGGAATGTCTATTGTATATCTTGGCATAGTAGGAAAATTGGAAAGCTTTACGGACAATTATATCGCAAAAGGGGATTTATGGCAAACATATGGGCTCATTACCGATATTGAGAAATATCCGCTGTTTATACCATGGTGCTTGGATGTAAAAATTTGTGAATACGATGATCCGAAGCACAACGATACTATAGTTCTGAATACGGACGCCCACGAGAAGATTGTCTTTGCTGATACCATAGTCGGCTTTGGGCCATTCAAGCTAGCATACCATTCAAAAATTATAATGACCCCTCCGTGTGATGGATATGCAACTATACAAGTCACTTCGAATGATAAGTTGTTTAAAAGATTATATACAGAGTGGAAATTGACAGAGAGTGTAACTAACGAGAAAAAAAACGGGGAGAAGGCCAGGGCAGAAACGTTAGTTGAATTTTATATTGAGTTTGAGTTTACCTCGTCTATCCATAAAACTTTAGCGACAAGTTTCTTCCAATCTGCTTGTCGCAAGATGACTGCCGCCTTTCGTGAGAGAGAAGGTATAGTGTAGATGGGGGGCACCCCAAGGCTGTCCTGCAGTTTAATCCTAGACTTGTTTCCCGGGATCCAAGAAAGTAAAGCGTTCATTACTTTACGGCAAATAAGGTAAGTATCTCAAATTCATCCCATATACCACCATCTTCCTTACTAATCATCATATAATACTCCTCAACTTTACATCTAAACTCACCACAAAATGCCAGTTCTTCGCCGATCATACAACCACCCTGACCCCAATAGCGTAATATTTCTAGCATGGTAGTCCAATCTTGAAATCTGTACGCGAGAACCTCTCTTTCCACCATGACAGAACTAAAACCACA
>CAIOSF010000266.1 GCA_903860855.1 uncultured Alphaproteobacteria bacterium
AATGGAGTAAATGAGACGAAGGAGAGATGCAACGAAATAAACAAGCAGTAAGAGAAGTAAAAGGAAGTATTATCCATAATCACCACTTGCCCCTGGTTTGAGCTGAGGAATTAGAAAGTGTTCTAGCCAAGCATTGAATAACTCAGAGTCGCGAGGTCCGTGATGGCAGTCAGGAGCCACGACTTTACCATTAACCAGGGTAGGGATGAAATTCTTACTTTGATGAAGCTTCTTACCCGATATTTTATCGATAATCTTCTCATCTTTCTTTGCGTAACCTTTATCTCGATAAAGAGGCTTATTTATCCCACTTTCGTCAATATATACTAGATTTTTCTTGGGAATATCAGCAAGTTCCTTTAAAGACTTTTCTTGTTTTACTTCATCAACTGCTTTATATATCGTGGTTTTTTAAAAAAAATACGTCAATCCGCATTGGAAGCTCTACTGATACCATTTGCACTTATTCCAGAACCTGAACTATGGATAAGGAGCAGCGAAACGGCTGGAACAACAGATGGTTATTTATGAGCGGTATAGGAAAATCTGTACTTTAAGCAGGTTGGTGGTATTTGAGCTGGATACTAAACAATCCCAATATCACCATAGATTCTACAGAAATGCAATAGACAAGTCAAATACGAAGTCAAATTTTTTGTTATGCTGCCAATGCAAAGGCATGAGCGGACAAACTGAATTGTAAGGGCGTTACCATGTTGGGAGGATTACAAAAACAAGGAAAAAAAGATAGGTAATGGCCCAAAGCAAAAAGACAAGAAACGAAGTGGATAAAGCCGCAGGTGAAGTCAACTAGGCCGACAAATCTAGGCTTGAGCGAGATTATGACGATACTGCTATGATATCAGGAAAGGAAGTTTCCCCTATTTTAAATACTACTACGAGTATGTATGCTCTAGGCATTCTGGCGATTTCAATAAAACACCTCATTATGATAGATTTTTAGTTTTAATGAAGAGAACCTTACCTGTCTTGATCTACTTATTTCAATTTATTAAAGGAAAAGCCATTGGTATACAATTTGTTGATTCTACGATATTAAGCGTATGAGGAAAAAAAATCATAAGGTATTTGCTAATTTTGCGGTAAAAAGCAAAAGTTCTATGAGATGGTTCTCCAGAAAATGCTTTTATTCATCTCATTGCCTCGATTGTGGCTTATCAGCTCAATCCTAAAAAACCATCTGTTGAGAATTTTCCCATGACAGACGGTTAGTGTATTAACTAATAATGATGCTTATCTATAGTTCGGATTTTTTAAAAGAACAATTTGACCCCTACCACAAAATAAATTCACAACTCTTAGATCAAATACCTACGCAAATAACGTCCAGTTATACTGTGTTCACAGTCAGCAACTTCCTCTGGTGTACCGAAAGCAACAATTTCCCCTCCTTTATCACCACCCCTTGGACCGAAGTCTATCAAATAATCGGCAGTTTTAATTAAATCAAGATTATGCTCTATTACAATAACAGTATTGCCATTATCAACCAGCTTATGGAGAACACCCAGTAACTTAGAAATGTCATGACTATGTAGACCTGTGGTTGGTTCGTCCAGAATATAAAGTGTTCTTCCTGTACATTTACGTGAAAGCTCCCTGGCCAGCTTAATCCTCTGAGCTTCTCCCCCAGATAGGGTAGTTGCAGACTGGCCAATCTGGATATAGCCAAGACCTACATCCTGCAAAGAAGCAATTTTCTCATATATTACTGGAACATCATGAAAAAACTGAGCAGCATCATCTGTTGTCATCGCGAGGACATCAGCAATAGATTGGCCATTATATCGCACCTGAAGAGTGTCTTGATTGTATCTCTGACCTTTGCACTCTTCACAACAGATATATATATCTGGGAGAAAATGCATCTCGATTTTAATCGATCCATCTCCCTCGCAGGCTTCACATCTCCCTCCCTTAACATTGAATGAAAAGCGACTTGCATTATATCCTCGACTCTTAGCTTCTGACAATCCAGCAAACCAATCTCTGATAGAAGTGAATGCATTAATATAGGTTGCTGGATTTGAACGAGGAGTCCTTCCTATCGGCGATTGATCGACCTCAATAATTTTGTCTACATGCTCAAGTCCTAGGATTGTGTCGCATTCAGCTGGAGTGGCTTTAGTATTATGCAATTTTTTTGCTGCATAGTTATAAAGAGTTTGGATGGTAAAAGTTGATTTACCACTGCCAGAAACACCGGTAACAGCAATAAAACCACCCATAGGTATCCTCGCCGTCACGTTCTGCAGATTATTAGCCCTTGCTCCAACGACTTCAATGAAAGCATTTGGATCTAAGACCCTACGTCTTAGCGGTACATCAATCTTCATTTTACCAGAGATATATTTACCAGTCAGACTATTCTCATCTGCTTGTACTTCCTCTGTTGTACCTTGAGCTATAATTCTGCCACCATGAATACCGGCCCCTGGACCTACATCTATAAGATAATCAGCTGCTCTCATCGTATCTTCATCATGCTCGACCACTATAACGGTATTGCCTATATCACGCAGATTTTTCAGCATATTTAGGAGCAAATCGTTATCAGATTGATGCAATCCTATCGATGGTTCGTCCAAGACATATAAAACTCCGCTAAGGCCGGAACCAATTTGTGTAGCCAATCTAATGCGCTGACTTTCACCACCAGATAGGGTCGCTGAGCGCCTAGCCAAGGTCAAATAGCTCAAACCTATATTTTGAAAAAACGCCAATCTCTTGCTGATTTCGATGACAGCAGCATGAGCAATCGTTTTTTGATTTGGCGTAAGTTTTTGCTCAAGAACGGCGAACCATTCAATGGTCTTCTCAATGCTCATAGCACACACTTCCCCTATGTGCTTATCAGCAACTTTCACGCAGAGCGATTCGCGCCTTAAACGATAACCTTCACAAGAGACGCAGTTACGGGTGCCACGATAGTTTTCTAGCTCTTCTATGATATAATTGCTTTCTGTTTTTTTACGTTTTTGCTCTAGTGTTGGTATCAAACCTTCGAACGGAGTCTGAACTGTGCTTTTCTTATATCCTTCGCTATAATTAAACGTTATCACATCTCGCGTTCCGTATAATATTATTTTATATATTTCTTCGGATATTAATGAAAGTGGCTCATCCAAGCTAAAATCATAATGATTTGCTAGTCCTTCCAGAGTTTGTTTCCAAAATCTCTGCTCACTTGTTGTCCATAACTTGTTATCATTTTGTATATGTAAAACTGGAATTGCTCCTGTTCTAATACTCAATGAAGGATTAGCAACCACCAAATCAGCAGCAAAAAACGATTCAAGTCCTATACCATCGCAGCTTTGACAGGCTCCATATGGACTATTAAATGAAAATATACGTGGCTCTATCTCTGAAAGACTGAAGCCAGAAATTGGGCAAGCAAATCGCTCAGAGAACAGGAGTCTCTCCTTTATTAAGGCTTCTGAAGCACCAATATCAATGGCATCCAACACCTCTATATATATGCAACCATCACCTATTTTTAAGGCTGAGCGCAAATTATTGCCAACAGCTTCTGAATTCAGCTGAGTTATATCGATCTCATTCAATATAGC
>CAIOSF010000267.1 GCA_903860855.1 uncultured Alphaproteobacteria bacterium
ATGGCGAAGAACAGGTTTGTTCAGCGCTAGATGGCTTAAAAGAGGTCGGCATTAATAATTTAATATTATATCGCAATAATATAGACTCCCCAGAAACTTTAGAAACAACGGTTATCTATTTTAAAAACGACAAGGGTGATTTATCCATTCCGCCGCTAGTCATGCTAGATCAAGAAGGTGGCAAAGTACTAAGACTTAAAAAAGAGAATGGTTTTAAAGGTTATAAAAATGGTGATTACCCATCGGCCAAGTGTATTGGGGAAAATTATTTATCATCCGAAGAGGCAAGAAAAAAATTACAGCCTTACGAAGTGGATCATAATATCAATGAGATAGATTTCAAAAAACCAGATATCACAGAAACAGCTTTTAGTATCTATGGTAAAATGGCAGAGGAACTACAGCAATACAGCATAGACATTGCCCTTGGACCAGTAGTTGACCTTGACCTAGGTAACAAGGTTATAAGCGAATATGATCGTAGTTATAACTACGATTCCGCCAAAGTTTCTGAGTATGCCTCAGCGTATATAGAAGCTATGGCAAAATATGGAGTGAAATCTGCCTGCAAACACTTCCCTGGCCATGGAGCGAAAGGGGGGGATAGCCACAAAGGCTATGTTGATCTATCTGAAACTTTTACCAAAAGCGAACTTCTTCCATATCAAAACCTCATTCTAGATCATAACGCTGGCAATATACCACAATTCGCAATAATGACTGCCCATGTGGTTAATAAACAACTTGACGATAGTGGCCTACCGGCCACCTTATCCAAGCCAATCATAGCAGGGCTAAAAAATGGCTCGATATTTGCAGAATCTGATAGTTTTGGTGATAATAATGCTACTAACCTTAATCCTAAGATCAATGTAGCGAAGTTCACCGGGCCTGTAATAAGTGATGATATGATGATGCTTGCGATTCAGAATGAGTATGATCTACCAAACGCAATAATTGGGGCGATTAATGCTGGCTGCGATATGTTGATGTTTAGTAATCACCCATACTGCTCGGGAAAATGGGGAGTTGTAAAACCAGGTGATGTAGTTGCTATTATCGAAAAGGCAGTTGATAATCAGTTGATAGATCCTAGCAGGATAGACGATGCCATAGATCGTATAGATTCTTGGATTGTATGATATATGAGTGGGTATGACGCTAAGTAACAATCAAATAGACGAAATATTCACCCTATTGTCCCTGCATCGACCGCATCCAGCCATAGAGCTTGAATACATCAACCCTTACACCCTAACGATAGCCGTTATCTTATCAGCTCAGTCAACAGACAAAGGAGTGAATAAAATTACCCCAGCCCTGTTTGCCTTGGCAAATTCCCCAACAAAAATGCTGGAACTCGGGGTTGATGGCCTAAAGCAGCATATAAAGTCTTTAGGTCTATATAATAACAAAGCTGCTAACATTATGGCTATGAGCAGAGCTCTGTTGGAGAGATTTAATGGTAATGTTCCGTCAACTCTCGATGACCTAATTTCATTGCCTGGTATAGGAAGAAAATCAGCAAATGTCATATTAAACTGCATATTCCACCAGCCAACCATAGCTGTTGATACCCATGTTTTTCGTGTTGCAAATCGTATTGGTATATGTGATGCGAAGAATGTACTGGAGACAGAAAAGCAATTGATGGCAAGAGTGCCGATGCAATGGCTACAGCGTGCCCATCACTGGCTTGTTCTTCATGGTAGATATATCTGTAAGGCTAGAAGGCCAGAGTGCCAAACCTGTATTTTGAACAAAATATGCGAATATTATGCTGGAGGGGAGTGATATTTTGAGTGGATAGTATAATGAATTATACTATCCAGGATCAAGGGACTCTGTAGAAATCGCGATTGGGAGAGGTATTTAAGGTATTTAATGTTGTTGTCAGTTTCTGAAAGAAGTTTGTAGTAAGGTTCCCAAGTTTTTTGAGCCTTTTTTTGAGGTTTGACCAATATTTCTCAATGGGATTAAGGTCTGGAGAATATGGAG
>CAIOSF010000268.1 GCA_903860855.1 uncultured Alphaproteobacteria bacterium
ATGAAACCATGAAGAATATCGTAACTAATGTTGCCTATACCGTTGATGATCTCAATATCAATGATAAACTTAGTTTGGAAAATGATTTGTTGAAAAATTGCGAGACTATCTTGAAGAAGGATGACATACCCTAGGGTCTGGTGGTAAATAACTTGCTCTTGGGTCGATATCTTATGGATTGAGATAATTGCTATTGGTTTAATCTACATTGCTTCAACAAAGCTACGGGCTTGAATGCAAAAGCGCGTCCATCTGCTTTATGCCCTCTTCGATCGAATCAACTACTATCACATTTTTTTGATCATAATGGGAGGCAAAGCCCGTATCATATACCATCTTCATCAATGTGATCAAGGAATCCCAGAACCCTTCGAAATTTACTATCACGATTGCTTTGTTATGGGCATCAAGATTTTTCAGGGTAACCACTTCAAACAATTCATCTAGAGTACCGAGCCCCCCTGGCAATATGAGAAAACCATCTGATTTCTTAATCATAATGTCTTTACGCTCATACATATTATTCACTATGACTGGTTCATCGAGATCATTGTTAAACATCTCTCTCTCATCCAGAATACCCATAGGAAATACCCCAGTGACCTTGCAGCCGTAAAAAGATGCGGACTTTGCCAGCCTACCCATCATGCCTCTTGAGCTACCACCGTACACAAGATCGTAATTGTTTTCCGCTAGCAATTGACCGCATCTTTCGGCAAGTACAAAGTGCCTAGAGTCGACACTATCGCTTGCTCCACAGAATACGCATATATTTTTCTTCATGTTTATGAATTTATACTTTTAAAATGGTGATTATGTGCTATAGATTTGCCATTATGAGTATGACTTATACATGAAAATGCTTCAAAGTACCAAGGACTTTATTCCATCAATTCACAAAGAAGGATACCTGATCATTGCGATATTCGCTTTTGTGACCATGATTTTATTTTCTTTCTCAGATACCTTAGGTTGGTTAGGGACGATCGCATTAATATGGTGTGTTTTCTTCTTTCGTGATCCAACTAGAGTAACTCAGACCGGAGAAAATCTGGTAATCAGCCCAGCTGACGGTATCGTCCAAATGATCACGTCTTCTTATCCGCCAGAAGAACTGAGTATGCCTCAGAAAGAAATGACTCGTATTAGTATTTTTCTCAGCGTATTCGATGTGCATGTTAATAGGATACCTGTGAACGGCAAAATAACAAAATTACATTATAGGCCAGGCAAATTTTTTAATGCCTCCCTTGATAAAGCAAGTGTAGACAATGAAAGGCAATCTGTATGTATAACCCGTCCAAACGGTGAAGAGATTGCCGTAGTTCAAATTGCCGGCTTGATAGCTCGGCGCATCATTTGCGATTTAAAAGATGATCAAGATGTTTTGGCAGGAGAGAGGTTCGGCATCATACGATTTGGCAGTCGTGTTGATATCTATCTACCAACGGCAATAGAGCCCAGGGTTATAGTTGGTCAAAGGGCTGTTGGGGGAGAAACAATTTTAGCTGATTTTGGTGATGAGCAAAGAGTCATTAAAGGAGTAGCCCGCTAATGAAGCTACTTGATTCTGAGATGGCCCAAACCATGAAAGCAAGGGTCATACCTTTCTATCGTTTATTTCCCAGTATAATTACCATTTTAGCCCTATGCATGGGAATTACAGCCGTAAGATATGCCTTAGATGGTAAATTCGAGATTGCCGCTGGCTTAATTATTATAGCTGGAATTATGGATGGAATGGACGGAAGAATTGCTCGCTTATTAAAAAGTACATCTGAGTTTGGAGCCCAGCTTGATTCTTTGGCTGACGTTGTTAGCTTTGGTGTTGCTCCTAGTGTGGTCACATATCTGTGGATTCTACGCGACATCCCAAATCGAGGGGTGGGATGGTTAGTTGTATTGGTGTATATAAGCTGTGCTGCGCTGAGATTAGCACGGTTTAATGTTCAATCTATTGGGACTCAACCAGGTAGTTATTGTGATAAGAATTTAGATCTCAATAAAAGCGATGATGAGATTGTAGTTGAACGACCTATAAATATCCCAATAATAAAGAGTTATCGAGATAGATACGGTACGGGCGTGCTCATGCCTGCTGCAGCTGCTTTGTGCCTTACCCCGATGATTATGAGCTTCGAATGGCTGAGGGAATACCGCTTTAATCCCTACGTGATTGCTGTTTACGTACTTTTTGTCGGTATATTAATGATCAGCACCGTCCCAACTTTCTTGATTAAAAATATAGGCGTAGAACATCGACATATTAAGCCAATATTATTATTATGTGCTGCAATCATAGCCGGACTTCTACTTGAGCCGTGGCTTATAATTCCACCTTTGTCTCTGTGCTACTTGCTGTCAATGCCTATTATAATGGTTAAAGTAAGAAATATGAGAGGTAATAGGTAAAGATGATGGCATGATGCTATACAGAGATTGTGCAGAATTTGTTAGTCATCCTAAGCTCGTTTACCTTCAATGCCGTTATCTATTGTATTCATCGTTAAAAATCTATGCAGTTAACAATTTGTATCATCTACACGATCACCATAAGCAAAATAGGGCAGAGCAGTGAGCAAGGCCATAATGGTTGAAATGGGGAATTGGTATTATTGGTACTTGCAATTAGCTGAGGCATTAACTACAATCCAGCACCATACATTATTTCTAGCTCGATCCAACTTAAGTGAATCTGTTTTTTTTATATACACTTACGTCCGCATCCACTACCTCCACCGGTTTGGTCCGGTAATATTCTAGC
>CAIOSF010000269.1 GCA_903860855.1 uncultured Alphaproteobacteria bacterium
CATCAATCAAGGCCTGCTTACTTAGTATTTCTGGTAATACTATACCATGCTTGGCTGCTGGACCATATATCACGCTCAATGGAATACCATATCGCCTGTATTCTGACAAGTACTGAGTTATCCATCGCGACTTTTTCGTATAATCAGCTTGAACTAGAATCACCCCATTATCATTCAACATTTTCTTAATTTCAATATCATGCATCACCATAGCCTCATTGAACTTACATGTTAAGCACCAATCGGCGGTAATATTAACTAAAACTATTTCATTGTGATCAACATAAGCATTAAGATCCTTCAAGCCGCTCTCATCAAACTTTAATCCGTTATGATGATTAACCTGAGCAAAAAATATGAGCAATGCAACCATCACAACGCATGACCTTATAGCAAAAGCAAACTTAAACAAGAAAACAGCTGCAAATATTGCAAGTATATTTAGAATAAACCATAAGGATGCTAAGCCCGTCTGCATATAAAGGACGTACATCAACCAAAGAACTGCTGCCAGCAGGGGGATAGATAAAACTTTACGAAATGTTTCCATCCACGCGCCTGGCTTAGGCAAAAGCTTTATGGCTTTTGGAACAATAGCAATCAGCAAATATGGAGTGGACATACCAATGGCTATGCCCGTGTATATAAGCCAGACCACGATATAATCCTGAGTTATTGCAAAGGCAATAGCTGTGCTTAGGAAGGGGGCCGTGCATGGGGTAGCCAGAACCGATATAAGGATTCCAGATAATGCACTATTTAGATAGGTGGAATTCACCCCCAACGTTGACAGTCTTGTGCCAATAGATGTAGGAAGAGTTATCTCAAAAAACCCCAACATATTTATTGAGAGAAGTAATAATATGCTGACAAGAATTGAAATAAACATAGGTTCCTGAAAATGCATACCCCAACCAACAGCTACCCCCCCTCTCTTCAAGAAGATGGTAATAGCGGATAGAGTCCAGAAAAATAGCATAATACCAAGAGATATTAGTAATAAGTTGAGTCTGATTTCCCTTTTATGAAACTTACTATACTTGACAAAATGAAATATTTTGAGGGAGATGATGGGAAGAACACATGGCATCAAGTTAAGAATAAAACCTCCGATAATGGCCATTAATATCATTAGGATGATATGACCAATATCTGTTTCAGTCTTGCCAGCGAGATCAGCATTATTAAATGCGTTACCCAATGAAGGACAACCATTTCCATCACTTTCAGCTGAAGACTGGCAGCCATACCTAATCTTTTCCTGCATAAGCATACAGCCATTTCCGCAAGCCCCGTATTCAACATTAAGTGCTAAATTTGAGAGATTGTATTCAGCATTATCATCTGACTCTATTTGCATATCACCCTGAGAGTGAGCATCAGTATTGCCACGAAACCTCACAAGAATTGGTATTACCACCTCACCTCTATACACGTTAGAGCGAACGCTTTCATTCAATACAACATCGATTTTTTCATGAGAATCTGGCCACAATATCTCAATGCCTTCGACATCACCCTTGTCGTCACTATCTAGTGTTATGGCGATTGGATGGCCACTAGCAGAATCATGAGCATAAACACTCCAACCATCCAATATATTTAAAGTTAGCTGTACTAACCTTCCCCCCCCCTTTATCCTCCATTGCGAAGAAGTAATATCACCAACCGCATCAGATTTTGCCAGAATAAATTGTACAGGTTTTATTGCAAGCCCAGCTTTACCGTTACCGTCTCCATTTTGGGGAACGGATTCTTCAAATTGATCTGTATCATGGTCCATGCTTAAACTACGGCCCAAGCTACTAGTTGCATCATTAGCGAAATTATAATTTGCTTTATCATAACCCATTGCATCATCGATTGGATGAGCAACAAAACCTAGAAAACAGAATAAAAAGAGCAGCATAGGAAGCGAAGAACAGAAAACTCTGAAGGAGAAGTTAGATGTATTCAATGTAGGCCGTGAATCCAATGGGATGAACGGATAACCCGCGGATCTGTTGAGTGTATCATCACGAAGCATTGCCGAGCAATAAGATAGGCAGCAATAGTTAAAAGCGGGAACTGGTATCACGTAATCACCCCAAGCTTCTTGCTTATCAATTGAATAAAATCATTAAGGATAATGGTAGCGGCGACTTCATTATCCAAAATATTGCGCTTTTTTCGATTCAGATGCCCCAGATCACGCAGCATTCTATCAGCAAGTCTACTACTAAACCTCTCATCGTAAGTCACTACCGATATATCGAGAGTCTCGGCCAGTTTTTCTGCAAATTCTAAGATACTACGAGAGATATCGCCTATAGCTCCACTTTTTTCCAATGGTAGACCAATGACCACTGTATCTAGTGATTCACTATTTACAATGCTAGATATGCGAATAATCTTCTCAAAATTGCTCATTGACTTACCATCGCTCTTAATATGACCAAATGGCAAAGAGATATTTATCCTACTATCATATATAGCTAGTCCAATGATTTTAACGCCCAAATCGAGAGCAAGAACTCGATACGGCTTAGAATTCCCTTGTTTTTCTCTCAGCCTTGCTATAAGTTCATCGTAATTGTTGCGCACAGAGCTTTCTTGTGGTAATAGGTCCGTGCATCATTTGTAAAGAGGATAATGCCTTATGTCAATCAGCCGAGAAGAAGTAGACAAGATTGCATGTTTAGCATGCATTAAACTTTCGGAGGACGAAAAAGCGATATACAGGACAGAGGTGAATAAAATTATAGAATGGGTAGATCAACTGAGAAAACTTGATACTAGCAATGTCGAACCAATGCTCAGCGTTGCCAACCATAATCAACCACTGAGGCAAGATATAATCAACCAGACAAATATGGCAAAAGATGTTCTAAGCAATGCTCCATCGGAAAAGTACCAGTATTACGTCGTACCAAAAGTTATAGAATAGCAGAATTAGTTAGGGATATTTAATGTCACCTCCAACATCACTTGGTCAAACCACA
>CAIOSF010000270.1 GCA_903860855.1 uncultured Alphaproteobacteria bacterium
AGCACTAATAAAAATGGAGAAAAAGATTTTAATTTATGTTACCCTTCGGTAGATATGACTTTTTTAAAGTCTGCTAGTGTTGGAAATTCTTTTTCTCATCTTGATTCAGGAAATAACGAATATAATAGCAGAGATACCGTGGCATTAATTATAGGAGAAATTTCCTCTAATGAACATGATGTTATTAACAAATTTTTTGGACAAGAAAGCGCTGTTTCGACTGTCAGATTACTCGATATAGCTCAAGGATGGACTCTGGAAAATCCAGTAGCTACAACTCCAGGAGTCGGTATCCTTTCACTTAATTTAGATAATGTAGAAACGATAACGGCTACTAATAATTATTCTTATTTGCTTAAACATGAAATTATTTCAGATCCTAAAGATAATGGGACAACCTACAATAATGATATTACAGCTTCTGAATCAACTGCAACATGGCTTATTTTAAGCGGCTTAGATACTCCACTTCAAACTGCATTTAATAGTTACACAACCGCTATTGTTACCCCTGGCCCAATGAATTCCAAAGTCAAAAACGGCATTGCCTATGCAGGTATGGGAGCAATGATTTTAGATTTTGGAAATGGAAATTATAGCGCTCTTATTTCTGGTGATATGCGTGGGGCAATCATGAATCAACTTAATAATCAAAAAAATAAACCAACTAATGGAGGAATTGGAGAACAATTAAATTATACTATTTTTGCCTCTGCCCCTTTTTATAATTATATTACTGATTCTACGTTGACGCTGGATGACAATAATGGCGCTGTTTTTAGTAGTCCTTCTACAAATAATGAGGAAAATATCTCTATTCCTACTTGTATGCCTTGGAGTAGCTTTGTAAGCAATGATACTGATGTTTCTAACGGCACTTCCATTTTATCTCCAGATAGAGTTAGTAGCCTAAATAGTTGGAACAAAAGCTCGCTTAATAGTGCCGATAATAAGTTATTATTTAATACTGGTGCTGACACGGCTACTGCCTGGGACAAAGAACTCAATAATGGAAATATAGGTGATTCTTCCTATTACGGAGAAAAATTGATCAATTGCGTCATGGATCCGGTAAGTGTGGTGACTGGGGAATTTTATATCAATGCCCTTGATCTCAAACTCAATGGTCCAATGCCACTTGAGATCCGCCGCGTTTACGGATCTCAAAATCAGGCTGATAACAATTTCGGTCATGGTTGGAAACTAGGCTATTTCCCTTACCTCATGTTATCAACAGATGGTAATGAAACTACCTCTGCAACCCTTATCTACGCAGCAGAAACAGATGGGTCTGTGGTGGCTTATCGCTATGACCCAAACCAACAATTATGGGCTCCTCAAGCCACAGACAATCCCAACCTAATTAATCCTAACGACGGGAGTGTTAAACCGAGCCAAAATCTTTTCAATAATCGTATCGCCCAAGGAACAAACAAGGAAACTTACATTCTTAAAGGCTCGGATGGGAGTGTTCGAACATTTACTACGCGTTCCTACCCAGTTTTAGGGGCTCCTGATATTATCCGAAAACGTCCTTACCTAGATACCTGGTCTGATAATCAAGGCAATGGCTATACCTTTACTTTTGGAACTAATAATAAAAACACGGACTATGGTCAACTCAGCGCCATTACTTCGAACAATGGCAATAGTCTCCATTTTCGTTACGACATTTATGGCCACATAAGCGAAGCATTTGCAAGTGATGGGCGACGTTTAAAATATGAATATGACAATTATGGCGATCTTACGACAGTTACTCTGCCTGATAATTCAGTAATTACTTATTCCTACAGCCATAAAAGCAACCTTGATAAAACAGTAGGAACAACCTACTCCACTCACCTTCTGACCCAGGAAACCACTCCCAACGGCCGCATCTTACAAAACAGCTACGACGATCAACGACGTGTTGTCACTCAAGCTTCCACTGTAGGAGTGAGTCCAATACCAGTTACAAGTGCAACCTTTACCTACAGCGTGAGTGGCACCAATGCTGATCACACCATCAATGGCACTACCAGCGTTAAAGATGTCGGAGGTAATACAACTACATATACCTTTGCAAGTAGTCAGATCACTAAAATTGCCTATCCACAAAATAGAACCGTTTCTCAAACATGGTCTGGAAGGGCGTTGGCAAGCCGTACTGATCAACGTGGCCTCATAACAAGCTTCGGCTATGATGGTCAAGGCAATCTTACGAATCGCTCCCTAAGCGGCAATATTACTGGAAGTGGGAGTGCTAGCGAAACTGCGAAGACAACATTGACT
>CAIOSF010000271.1 GCA_903860855.1 uncultured Alphaproteobacteria bacterium
AGTATGAATTTTTGCTTTCATTATCGCATCAGCTTCACCTTTTTTAACCAATTCTATAGCCTTTTCAACTGAATCATGACTATGTGTGCTTGCAACGAATTTGTATTTTGCAATATCAAGACCAGCCTCAGCAACGAGAGCCAAAAACTTCTCTGCTGGAGCTATGAATATGGGATCTATTACCCCATCACTAGCTGCTGCCAGGGCCGCTATCACATACTCTACCCCCATGGATGAACAATGGCCGTTTTTAACGGAGGAAATTTGCTGCTGCTCTGGAGAAAATTACCATATGCTGGCCCAAGCTTATCTTCGACTAGCTCAATAGTTGGTAATGTCATTACCTTTCTTTTGACTTTTTCTGAAGGAGCTATGACTTTGGCGCTCCCGCAGATCACCTCTTCGCCCCTCTGATTTACACATCTGCAGTCGAATATGACCACTTTATTGCGGTCTATCTTTCTATCGCTTTAACAGTGAATGTGATTCTATCGCCTAGTGCTACCGGCCCTTTGAACTTAAGATTATTCTCCAGATAGATGGTGCCAGGACCTGGAAGGATAGTACCCAAAATTGTTGATATCATAGCCCCTCCCCACATACCATGTGCTATAACCTTTTTAAAAAGATCGCTACTAGCATACTCTTCATCTAGATGGGCCGGGTTAACGTCCCCCGACATAATGGCGAATATTTGAATATCGCTCTTTGTCAACGTTCTGTTAATGCTTGCAGAATCACCTATCGCTATTTCTTCATAAGTCTTATTTTCTATATAATGATCCATATGTTACTCTTCCCATATCAATAAAGCCCATATCTCATCTTTTGTTAAAAAGACTCGATTCAACAAAAATACTATTTCATAAGATCTGACTTGCCAACAAAGTCTTTAGCATTTTCCGTAAAATTAATAATTTAACTGTTTTGTATAAGAGGTGGTAACGCCTTACTCATTAAGGTATAGAATTTACTATATTATTAGCTCCATCCTAGATCATGTGCTAAAATCCCTATCTATTGAATAACTTTATCTAGATAATTTCATAATGCCCATAAAATCATCAGCCCATGAGCGAATGGATTCAAGGCTTGAGCAGGGAGAAGAAGCGGATAGCCCTTTAAAGTATGATGTAATAGTGATTGGCGGTGGACATGCTGGCTGTGAGGCCGCTGCTGCTTCTGCTCGCATTGGAGCAAGAACTTGCTTGATTACATATAGCCAAAGTAATATTGGAGAGATGTCGTGTAATCCATCTATAGGAGGTGTGGGTAAAGGCATCATAGTCAAGGAGGTCGATGCATTAGATGGATTGATGGGTGCAGCTATAGATCAAGCTGGTATCCATTTTAAGATCCTTAATTCGAGTAAGGGCCCAGCGGTGCGAGGACCAAGAGCTCAGGCAGATCGCAAATTGTACAAAAAAGCTATGTTGGGTTTATTGACAACTTACCCAAATCTCGAACTTATCTTTGATGAAATTCTGGAAATTAAGATAGAAAACAATAAGATCATTGGGGCAGTCGGCAATAAAAGTGGGTTGATAAAATCTGGATCGATTGTCATTACCACGGGAACTTTTCTTAATGGAACCATTCATTTAGGAGATACCTCCTTTCAAGCTGGTAGATTCAGTGAACAGGCCAGTACAAGTCTCGCCAAATCTATCTATGAATTGGGCTTACCAATGGGAAGATTAAAAACAGGAACCCCACCTCGTCTACATAAAGATAGTATAAATTGGAGCATTCTCGAAAAGCAGCCAGGAGATGATGTGCCGATCCCATTCTCAATGATGACAAAAAGGATAGAACAGGAACAAATCGATTGCCACATAACGTATACCAATCAAGGTACTCACGATATCATTCGAAATAATTTGCATTTATCTGCAATGTATTCTGGCAAGATAATTGGGGTTGGCCCAAGGTACTGCCCATCGATAGAAGATAAAATCAACCGGTTCGCTGACAAGGAACGACATCAAATATTTCTCGAACCTGAAGGTCTTGATTCTGATCTTATATACCCCAATGGTATGTCGACATCTCTTCCAGAGAAGATACAGGAAGAATTTCTGCGTAGTGTAGTCGGTTTGGAACTGGTTGAAATTGTTAGATATGGCTATGCAATTGAATATGATTATATCGATCCACGCTCTCTTAAACCAACCCTTGAAAGCAAGGAGATATCTGGTTTGTTTCTAGCAGGGCAAATAAATGGTACCACGGGCTATGAAGAGGCAGCTGGTCAAGGAGTGATAGCTGGAGCTAATGCCGCTCTGAACTTGCAGGGTAAGTCTTTTGTTCTAAGTAGAGCCGAGGCCTATATAGGGGTTATGATTGATGATCTGATCACCCACGGAGCGAAGGAGCCCTATAGGATGATGACCTCAAGGGCTGAGTTTAGAATTTATTTACGCCCAGATAATGCTGATACTCGATTGACAGAGAAGGGATGTGGCTGCGGTCTCATTACTAATGATAGATTGGCTCTATATAGATTAAGATGTGATGTAACAGAAAAAATACGGGAGATTTCGAGGGAAATCACCTTTTCATCTCAGCAAGCTAGCCAGCTTGATATTGCTTATTTTCAAGATGGTCGCTCCAAAACATTATTAGATATAATGTGCCTGCCTATACTTAATTTGCATGCAATCTTGAGACAAATTGATCTACATGACTCAGCCGTTACTTGTTCGGAAGAGATTGGTGAAGACCGTTCTATGAATATGGAGCTTCTTGAAAAGCTTAGAAGCGAACGTTTATATGAAAGTTATGTTAGAAGACAAGAACAGGACATGGTTATTCTTAATACCGATAACGAGATATCTTTACCAAGGGCTCTGGATTATAGCAAAATACTAGCTTTGTCGCATGAAGTGAAAAGCAAGCTTGCTATATACAAACCACGAACAATAGCCGAAATGAAAAAAATTGAGGGTATTACACCGGCTGCGATCATAGCAGTAAAAATATATGTCAAAAATAATATGGCTAGTCACGATACGGTAGATTGAAGACTAAGGATTAGGGATTGGGGATTAAGTTGACGTTAAGAATGTAAGTTTATAGCATCAGCTCCCAAATTAAATAGACAAAATGTTTCAC
>CAIOSF010000272.1 GCA_903860855.1 uncultured Alphaproteobacteria bacterium
ACCACAGCTTTTGTTAGATATTCTAGAGAATCATTACCACTTGTCACACCGTAGCCAATAATTCTATCTAATTTAGCTGCAAATCTGGCATAAGTTCCCATAGTGACCTCGTTTTTATGTTAGTTAATTGTTGCGCACCCCAATCGAGAACGTTCCACCGCCAAGAACTTCTCCTTTGTGCTCTGATTCGTTTTTGACTTGTGTAATGCATAGGGCATTCGAGGCTTTTTGCAAATCCAGAACGCTACTATCATCAAGTTGAATCATATTATTGTTATAAATGGATATCTCTACAACTTCGGCCTTCAGAGAGATATTGTGTTGTGATTTGAATTTTCGCACCAATTCCAGTAGCTTTACCGTGAGGTCGCCATGTTGCAATGCATTGCTCGTTGTTTTGCTTAGGTTGTCCATATATTCTGCAGATCCAGCAGTATCAGCTGTACTGAGGTCTGAGATTGTTGGCCATGTACCGCGGCTATGAACTGAGGTGAACTCGGGATAGAATTCTCTAAATATTCCTTGGTAGATTTCTTCGGCTATGTGTGGCATGAATGGAGCGATGAGTTTGACTATGTTTAGCAAGCAATGAAAGAGGGTGATTACAGAGCTCTTTCCCTGTACTTCACTTTTGCAATTATAGAGGCGATGTTTAGCAAGTTCGAGATAATGATCACAAAACAACCAAAAGAATTCTTCTGCTGCAATCCTGGCATCACAATACTCAAATTCGTTTAAAGCATTTGTTGCTTTCTCTATCGTTTCCCTAAGAGATGCCATTATCCACATATCAATTGTTTCGGATATCAGGCTTACATCTGGTTTAAATTTGCTATTTATATCGTCAGATAGATGAATCAGGCAGAATTTTGCTGCGTTCCATAATTTGGTAACGAATCTCTTGCCAAGTCTGAACGACTCCTCTGAATATGCGGCATCAGCCCCAAGTTTTGAGGTGGATGCCCAGTATCTCACCGTATCAGATCCTTTTTCAATCAAAAGGTCCCTTGGAGTAACAACATTACCCTTAGACTTGCTCATTTTTGTCTTATCAGCTGCAAGACACCAACCACTGATCATTAGATTTTTCCATGGTATGGTATTCTCATGATACATTGACTTCACTATTGTACCAAATGCCCATACTCGAATGATCTCGTGGGCCTGGGGCCTCAGGTCAAATGGATAGAGTTTGCGGTGTTTGTCTTCGTTTAGCATCATAGCTCCAGCTATTCCTTCGCTGGAGAGTTGAGGGCTTATGGCGCTGGTAGCCCAGGTATCCATGATATCCATGTCAGCCATCACCTCATGGCGTTCATATCCTTGTGGGAGGTCGATCGCTGGATCAATGGGAGGCTGACTAGCTTGCATCTGAGAAACACTCGGTAATAAGATTTTCCCTTCCTCTCCTGGTCTAATCGAATACCATACTGGAAAAGGTATACCAAAATATCTTTGGCGCGATATGCACCAATCCTGGTTGAGGCCATTGACCCAGTTGTCAAGCCGTACTCTCATGTACTCAGGGTACCATTTACACTGGTGAGCTTTTTCTAAAATTTGCCTTTTGTGATCAAGTACTGATATGTACCATTGCTCAGTCACGAGAATCTCAAGGGGAGCACCTGACCTTTCGGCGCACTTAACAAATTGGGTGACTTCTACTTGTTGTCTCAATAGTCCATCAGCCTGTAATCTGTCTAATATAGTCGCTCTAGCCTCTTTTATCTTCATGCCATCAAGAAATCCAGAGTTGTGCATACGGCCGTGATTATCAATACAATCGATTGCCGATAAATTGTGGCGCCTCCACCAATGAATGTCTTGTATATCACCGAATGTAGAGGACATTACCAAGCCGGTACCTTTTTCTTGGCTTACATCTTCGTCTGGAAGAATTGGTATGATAGTCCCGAATAATGGTGTTGTCGCCTTTTTGCCGTTTAGTGATCTATATCGTTCGTCGTTGGGATGATAAAAAACTGCAACACATGCTGGTATGAGCTCTGGCCTTGTCGTTGCAATGATCAGTTCTTCTTTATTTGGACCGAAGAAGACTATGTCATTCATCACGCCTTTTTGTTCTTTGTCTTCAATCTCGGTCTGGGCTATGGCTGTAAGGTCGATTGGATCCCAAAATGTTGGCGCCTTGCGCCGATAGATGTGCCCCTTGTTGTACAGATCTATAAAAGACATTTGCGATAGTTTGCGGGACTTGGCGCTTATAGTCTGGTATTCTTGTCGCCAATCAATGCTGAGTGCTATCGTGCTAAAAAGAGCGCGGAACTCCTCTTCGGCCTCAACTACAACCTCTTGACAAATGCGGATAAAATCAGCTCTTGCCATCTGGGCAGCGCGAACTTTTCTCACTTTTTCGACAAGGCGCTCAGTTGGTAAGCCATTATCATCGAAACCCATGGGATAAAAGACGTTCATACCCTTCATGCGTTGATAACGAGCTATGAAGTCTGTTTGGGTATAGCTAAAGATATGTCCCATATGGAGGAAGCCAGAGACGGTTGGTGGAGGTGTATCTATAGAGAAATTATCCTCTCGAGGTTTGGAATCATCCCAATGATATACGCCATTCTCAGCCCAATACTGCTGCCATTTCTTTTCTGATTCTTGTATATCATATGATTGAGCTAAAAACATAGTAACCGCTGTTAAATTGATATGACGATAGTGTTAATCCCCTTTCTGGCGTTTCATACCAGCTCCCGATTTTAATTACTGCCGCTTTGAACTGCACCTTCGGTTTGACTTAGCTTCCAGCTTGTCTATTGCATGTGGCTTGGAGTCGCTTCCCATTGCGTGACTCAGCTTTCAGCCTATCTGACTTTGCTTCAGGATCTCCTAAACAGCTAGTTTTTTGGAGTATGACAGTGATTCAAGCCTCTCTGCGAACTTGATGAAATTCAAGATCAACTGAGGTTTCACGACCAAAAATCGATACAGAAACTTTTAGCCTGTTCTTACTGCTATCGACTTCATCGATTGCTGCAGAAAATCCCTCGAATGGACCATCAATAATTTTGATTAGTTCGCCAACTTCGTAAATATCTTTGCTTTCTCCTTTTGCGGCTCCATCCTCTACATGTTGCATTATCCTGGCCACTTCCTCTTCGGAGATTTCAGCTGGCTTATTGTTGGAACCAAGGAATTTTGCTACATACTGAATATTCTCGACTAAATTCCAAGTTGCATCATTCAAAACCACCTTTATTAAAACATAGCCAGGGAATATTTTTCTATCGATGTTGAACTTACGACCACGTCTTGTTTCCGTGGTAGATATAGATGGAACTATTATTTGTTCAAAGAGCTCGCTCAACTTTCTTTTTTCTGCCTCCGTCCGAATGGACTGAGCCACCTTATTTTCGTGTCCAACAACGGCGTTTACCACGTACCACTTATATTCAGACAAGGTTCTAACCTCAAAAATGCTAGTAAAAATTAAACGGAAATTAAAATATCAATCGGGTAGATCATATAGTCAATGGAGTCCATGCTGGTACCAGAAGAAACAACGCGTGGTCTATTAAAACCAAGTGAGAGAGGATCAACGAAATACTCGGCGTTCGCTGCTATTGACTATAACTAAAATTCTATAATGTATTGCAAAACCTTTAATATCAGAGTGTCAGCCAACAGGAAGAATATGCCGAATATTAGAACAACTGCTGCAACGACTAGAGAAGTTATACTAGTTTCCTTCAGAGAGGGCCAAGTCACTCTCCTTGCTTCTGTTCTTACTTCTTGGATAAATTTTATACTTGATTTCATGACCTGCAATCGTATCAATTATAGTCAAACAAATTAATATTGGTACCAAGGCGATCAAAGCTTATCCCATTTAAAGGGGTAAGCGAAAGTCATCTTGCATCCAATGCTGACTTAGAAGGTTATACATCTAATGTTTATGAAATATTTACTGGTAACTGTCAATAAAGTCAATCTCGAGCTGATATGATAGAAGCAATACAATACCAGTTCCCGCTTTTAGCTGCCACTGTGCTGGTTGACACCACCTGAAGCTCATCCATTCTGTATTTGTTCTGATTCTTCCTCTGCAATAATGCTGAGAGCTCCTAAAATAAGATTATTAATTATTTCAACTTCTGAAGAGCCTATCTTTTGTTTATTTACGATTTCCCATATAGGCCCATCGTAATGGACACTTCTGGCGTTGCCTGGGCCACCAACAACTTCCAAATTAAACGACTCTGCTATTTTTGTCAGTTTTTCCATATTATTGCTTAATTTAGGTAATTTAAGGGTAAAACTGGCCCTCATTGCCGTCCCAATATCTCTTGGCGATGATGTAATAAATCCCAATCGTTCGCTGTGGCTATATGAAAATCCCATGCTTTCCAGCTGTATTTTTATTTCCGTGTGAAGTCGAGCAAAATTCTCAAATGCCTTAGCTATGCCTGCATCTTGGCGCGTTGAAATTATTTGGAGATGGTCCTTATTATTGCCAATCCAAAGAGATAAGTTTTCTTCGTTATTGATCAATAGGCTCGTATAATCATTGCTAAATTTATCGTCCTCATAATCGATTGTATGGACTGAGGATAGGGTTGGTTCTTGAAAATAAAATAACCCCTTATCTATTACTTTCTGTTTTATCTCCGGATCTAAGGATGAGATTGGGTAGTGTGCACTATACCATTTTGACTTCACCTTGGGCTTGTCTACTTCATTTGGCTTAGCACGCATTATATCTGACTGACTCCTTGGTTTGCCTGCTGTATTTGATTTCGGTGCATCGCCTTTATGCATTGCGCAGGTGGCACTTCTCATAATATTCGTTAATATTGAATATTCGTTTGTAGTTGCTCCAGAGAGAAATGGAATGCCAGTTATATTACGAAGAGCTTTTACAGAAGAATAGACTATGTACTTATTCAGCCGTTGTTCCGCGTCTTCGCTCAAGGTGATCCCAGCTGGATCTAAGTTTGTTTCGTGGAATGCTTTTTCAGGATCAAAGCCATGTATCTGATTGATAATAGGGAACATGATCTCGCTGAAAACGAAATAGGAATCCTCGTCCCCCGCTATTACTCCATCTGGAATATTAGGAACCTCGACTCCAGGCTGTATTAGATTGGATAAACTATAGCCATTTGGTGTGGTTTTGTCGTATAATTTTTGAAAGAGTTTTGGTGTTAAAAACTCTGCCATTAAACTAGTATGCTCCTTGGTAATGGGATAGGTTTGATATCGAAAATATATGAAGAGCTTTGTATCTTTTTTGTCACCACAGACTATGCCATTATGA
>CAIOSF010000273.1 GCA_903860855.1 uncultured Alphaproteobacteria bacterium
AACAAGGCAAAGACGGCAAGGCGAGCTCCACATGATATGAATGGTAGCATCATGATTACTCCTATTCTTTGTTTTTGGTTCGACAGGGTTCTGGTCGACATTATTGCTGGTACATTGCAGCCGAATCCTATGATGAGTGGTATAATAGCTCTTCCAGGTAAGCCTATGCGATTGAGAAATCTGTCCATGACGATAGCGGCTCTGGTCATATAGCCTGATTCCTCCAGTATGCCAATAGAGAAATACATGATAAACAGCAGTGGAATGAATGACGCTATGGTCTGAACGCCAGATCCAAGACCATTCTCGATTATGTGAATCACGTTTATACTAATTGGTGTCTTACCTAGTAAATCAACCATAGGAGAGATGATTAGATTGATTGATACTTGTTCGAAGAATGGCTTTGCACATCCACCCAAACTTATAGTTAAGACAAAGATCCCATAGATAATGATTGTAAATATCGGTAATGCGAACCATTTATGCAGGAGGATAGAGTCTATCAATCTTTCGCTATTATTGTTTTTATCAGCCTTGGATAAGCAGATATCGGCAACTTTGTTGATATAATCGTGTCTTGACTGGGCTATGAACAGCCCAATATCATCGTCCGCTTCTGGATCCGAGCCTATAGCTTCGTTGAACTTCGGATCTCGCCCTTTGACTTCGCCTGCGGCTTGTCCATTACATGTATCACTTATATAGACTAAGCTCCTAGTGCTCGTCACTTGTTCTCCTTGTGCTAGGTCCGAATCCATTCGCGTACTGCAGGTTTCTGGATTCAGACCTGTTCGCGTATTGAGCCTGGTAGATCTAAGTATATTCTCTAAATTGTAATTTTGATTATCTTCTCTTGCGTACCCTTGTGCATCGGCTTTTGGTGTATCTATTTTGTATCCTTGGAGCATTTTAGCATATTGAGCTTTGCCATACTCTAAGCAATAGAGTAGGTGCCATAGACTTGGATAATACATTCGCTCATTATGTAGAGATAAAGATCTACCGAAGATGCCATCGCCATATACTTTTGATATGATACCAATCCCCGCTTTTAACCAGTACATTGTCGCTTGTTGCTCATGTGTATTCAACACATTTCGCTCCTCCCTCCTTGTACTGTTTAATTCGGTAATTGGTATACCTGATTCCATCATTTTTAAGTTTTGCTGTTTTGACTGGATCTTTTGATTGATAGTGCCTGGGGCAGGTATGTGAGTTGTAGCAGGCTTATGTCCGTTGAACCCGATCCATCCCTCACCATCGATTTTTCCTATATCACGATGATTTCTTGGTGTGGAGTACTCTATTGTTAATTTCTGACCTGTATAACAAAACGATTTGCTACAGTATCCACCACATGATTGGCAATTTTTAGCGGTTGGTGGTCCTGGTTGTGGGGAAGAAATAAGGTTATCTATGTAACTTTCAAGCTCGCTAGCCGTGATTGTTGGACAACCAAATGATTTGGAAAGTTCAGTCAGATCCACTATTGGGTCTAAGGTGTTAATGGGATTTATACAGAGTACAAAGGGCAGTCCTAATTCAATTAATTGTAGTGTTAGATATAATCCTGAGCGGAGGGTTGAGGGGGTAATGACATTGACGAATAAGTTACACGTCTCTGCCTTCAAACCCACAGAATCACTAGCCTTAGGCAAGTTAGATAAGATGTATTCAGCCGCACATCTCTCATCTCCAGAGAAGTCCTGACTATCGAGCGTTGATATTCCCGGGAGGTCGATTACGGTCACAGTGTGCTTTTTTTGCATTCTTGCTGACTTAGCAGAAGTAGTAACTCCATGCCAGTTACCAACTTGAGCTTTTGAGCCAGTAAGGTTGTTGAATATTGTTGTTTTCCCGACGTTTGGTGCTCCGACCAATGTTAAAATTATGGCCATGCACTAGGACCATAAACAAGGGCTACATGTTACTATACTTAGCATTTCTATACTGGTTGTATTAAAAATTGACTATTTTCGTCATGAGAGGTGTATATCAAATATGGTTTACAAAAACACAATGAGCTAAATCCCTACCAACAACTACCTTAGTATCATTGACCTCCAGTGTCACGGAGCCATTACTATGCTTTTGCACGACCTTCACAACTTTCCCCTGCTGCAATCCAGCAAGCATCAGCCTTTTTACAGCTTCTTTTTGTAATGTGATCTGCTTAATAATGGCAACCACCCCATTTTGCAAAGTCAGTAAAGAAATGCCCATGTGATATTCCTCAATTATAAAATGCTCAATACAACCAGATACTTGCTATAGGTATTTCATGAATGCGATTGAGAATCATTCTCATTTATACTGTAGAATAATACCGATGCCACTGGTATGTCAAGTGGTATCAGTACTAGGAGATTGGATAGATAAAATCAATTAATCATTCTGAGCTCAGCTCACTCCCAGATGACCAACCTATTCTGTATCATAGTTTTTGGTTCGATTTTAGTCTGATTGTATCAGCAATGATAACCAGCAGCTATATTATTAATATGAGCATTTATTATGGCATCGGCAGCATTTTCTAGCATGGCTTGGATGTCGTCGTTAGGGATGTAATTTTTATCCATATAATCTGCTAGTTTATCTAGATGTTTCTTACTATCATTATCAATACCGAACAAATCATCTGGAAGCATCGGCTGAAAGCGGAAATATTGACCATCATGCCTATCGACATGATTGTGTGCTAAGAATGTTGCCATGGCATCGGTAGATGAGCTTATAACTCCGAATATATACTTGTTTTCCAGGTAGCTTTTTGCACCCCCATTGGCTACATAAGCCAGATTGCTGTCCGCTAGCTTCGTATTCATTGCTCCTGTTCCTATATTTATCACTACTAGGTTTTTCAGCTCTTCTGTGCTTTTTGCATGAATTTCAAGCATATCAAGGAGTAGGGCCGTTGGGTTATTTGCGAACAGCCCGCCGTCTATTTCGAAGTGTTCTTGATTATCATAGTGTACTTTAGCAGCTCCAAGGATTACCGGGGCTGCAGTGCTGGCCGCGACGGCGTGAGCTAAGGTTGCATGGGAAATGGTATGCAGAACACTGTCGTCATCTTGAACTAAATTTGACCACACCGTTGGCTCTCCTCTACTTAATGAAAATGAAGGAATCGCTATCAACTTATTCAGATCAGTAAGATTGGTATCATGACCTAGGTATTTTGTTATCGCTTTTTCTACGCCCTCACGATTATATTTTGGCGAGAATAAACCACCGAGGGTGCGTGCATGTGCCCCAAAAATTTGACCATAATCCTTATAAATATCTAAGAGCTTATCGCCATCTGATCCGTTTGCAAGTATCGCTGCGTGGAATGACCCTATGGATGTGCCACCAAAACATGTAACTGCATCTGAAAGTTTTTCTAAAGTGATATCATGATTTTTGGCTTTCTCCAGAACCTTATGTTCAAGTGCCGAGTAAATATGGGCGCTGTTTATACCCATCACTCCCCCACCATTAAAAGTCACGACTACATGCTGTTTTACGTTTGCCGACACAGAGCTGCTCATATATATTATCTCGGTTTTTTGTTGTTATATCTCCCTATCCGTACATGGTAAGGCGCTAATATGAAATCTGTATTAATAATGACGATGAATATTTATATATTGAGTAGATTTCAGATCTATATGTTTTCCCCTACCAATATGTTGTTTCTTATCATACTAGGCTTTAATACTAATTCCCGATTTTAACTACTGCTGCCTCGTTCGTTGCTCACGGCAATGCTGTGCGATGAAACGCACAGCAGGTCCAGGCGTATCCGTTCATCCCTTTGGATTCACAGTTGCATTCATTTAATTTGACTTCGCCTTCAGCTTGTCTATTGCATTTGGAAGTTGATATAATACCTTAAAGCATTTGTTTCACGATATGTAGGGCTGATTCCACCTTTGTACATTCTTGTTGCCCATTTCTTAGATCGCGCACAATGACATTGCCATCTGTAAATTCAGACTCATCAGCTATCATCGCTATCTTGAAACCCTTTTTGTCGGCATACTTCATCTGATGCCCCAGGGGTTTATCTTGTAAATACACTTCGGTATTAATACCGCCGGCCCGAAGAGTATCGCCTATAATCATGTAATATGAGGTTAGCTTTGTGTTTTGATTAGTGACTAATACTTGAGCTATGGTTGAAGTCTTCCCTTGGAGAATCCCTACTTCTAATAACTTAGCTACAAGACGTGTTATACCTATGGAAATCCCAACACCAGGTAATTTGCGATTAGTGAAGTTGGCTACGAGATTTTCATAGCGTCCGCCTCCGCAAACGCTCCCAATTTCTGGATATTCTCTCAGCTGAACTTCATAAAGGGTACCAGTATAATAGCTCAGTCCTCTAGCCAAGCTTAGATTTATCGCTATAATATTGTCAGGAAGGCCCAACTCTGTTGCCAATTTTACGACTTCTTGCAGTTCGAGTATTCCGCTCTCCAAAATCCTGTAGCCATAAGTAGCTTGTTCCCCTTGCTCTAATCCTGCATGAATTTGCCCATTGCGTGGGTCGAATTTTTCCAACAGCTCATCCAGTATTGTAGGGTGGAAGATTTGTTCTCCCTTTCTGGTTATGGTAAGAATTATCATTAGCTCTTCAGCATTATCTTCAGTCATCCCCTCTTGCATTAGGCTGATCTTTAGTTGGTTAGCTGAGATTTTATCGGCCTTATCAATAACTCTCATAACTCTTGCAAGGTTATCTTCTGCTACTCCAAGCAATAAGAGTAACCCCTTTAAAATGCTGCAATTATTCATTCTAATGATGATATTTCCTACTCCAATAGCTCTAAATATTCTATGGATGATGAGGACCATCTCTACGTCGTGGCTTAATGACAGATCGCCATCGCCAATAATATCTATATCTCCCTGGCAAAATTGCCTATATCTCCCAGCCTGTGGCCTTTCTCCTCTCCATACTTGGCCGATTTGGTATCGTCGGTAGGGAAAGGTAAGTTGACCACATCTCTGAGCGACGTAACGAGCTAATGGTACGGTAAGATCGAAACGTAGTCCTAGGTCTTTTTTTCCATCACTATCGGCAAGCCTGTGGATGCCATAGATCTCACTGTCGTTCCCCTTTGACAGCAAGACGCTGGTTTTTTCTACAGATGGTGAATCGAACGGAGTGAAGCCATGGAGCTCAAATTGATACCGAATCGTGTCCACAATCTGATTAAATATTATCTGATCCCGTGGTAGAAGTTCGGGAAATCCCGAAATACTTGTAAGCATTTATTGTATACGGTAGTGTCTATAAATATCACCCGTATCATAGCTGATATGAGTTTTAAGTCATCATGAAACAGTCCACCGCCATTCGCGGTCCTACTGTCATCCTGAACTTGTTTCGGGATCTAGAATTATACGATTCACGAGATCCTGAAACAAGTTCAGGATGACTAATACCAGTTTCCCACATGGAATGACGAGCCAAAGGCTAAGTCAAGCAGCGGTAGTTAAAAGCGGGGACCGGTATAACCGCTCAATTCGCTCTGAAGCAAAGGCCGCAAATGGGGGGGATTAAACCCCTAAGATATTAAACTTTGGTTTCTGTATGTAAGTACGGTGCCGAAGAGAGGAATCGAACCTCCGACCTGCTGATTACGAATCAGCTGCACTACCGCTGTGCTACTTCGGCAATAGATGGAAAAAGATCGCCCAATCCCATACCAAACATAAGAATTAATAATCCAAGTTGGGACAAATCGCAATCACTAACATGTGAGATGCGCTGTATTAAAATACAATGGCGCTATTGACATATGGGATGCATATGTTACGCTGCCTGATTATGCATTTCAAATGATATTAGGGCTCTTATGATTGGTAAAAATGGTGTTGAAATTGAAAAGATGGTTAAAAAGATGGGGATCGCTCATCTTGATAAGACGGAGGTTAGAAAGGTAGTGAAGGCGGTGGTAGAGTTGATAGATCTATGTAAGGCGATAGAAAAAGCATCTTGGGACAATGAGATGTATCGATACTTTAGGGGGTTTATGAACTTAGATCCTGACAATAAAGAGTCGATTCATATGGTTTTTGACGCACTTAAAGCGCGTAAAAGCCCGTGGCTGTCTGATGTTTTTTATATGTGGAGGAATATTGGTCTCAGTGGCTTAATGACTCAAGAGTTACACAACGCAATATCTGATAAAATATCCAAGAATATGACCAGTAGCAGGGACATGGGCGAAATATTTATTAATCGTTCTGTATTTGATCCCGATGATGACGAGGTTAGAAGAGTGTGCAATGAGGTCGCAAAAGGTGGCGCCACATCTCTTAGTATTCGTGTTGGTGTTGGTAATTGGGGTTTTGAGGATGGGCTATACAAAGCAAGTAGGGATATTATGCGATGCCATTAGTGCTAATAAAAACGTAACGCTTCTTAGTGTGTTGTTGTACGATAATGCAGCAGTTAAAATGCTATGCGATACCATAGCTAATAGCCATGTTACTCAATTGACGCTTGGGCAGCCGGCCTACGTGCGTTACGGGCAGTTTAACGATATTTGTCAATTACTTGCTTCAGGTAAAATAGAACTACTTAGATATCATATAGGCAAATCGCGAGATCTGGGAAATAGCAAAGATGCTATAATCAAAAGCACTGGCGACAACGCTAGGCCATTTGAGATGGTAGACTGGTTTATCAGGCGTGTAGCTATGCTAAATACATCAAAGAAGATTGAAGGTTTGATCTACAATATACACTTACCCTTTGATCTGACTGAGAGCTTAAGAATTAGTTCGAGATTTCACAGAATAGCTGAATTGGTTCATGATGCTAAGGGTGATGGCATTGTAGGAATGGTGAGATATATCGAAACATTGGTTCAGAGCAAGCAGATTAGTTATCTAGATGTAGCTTACGCTAATATGTACTATAAAGATCCATGGCGCGCTAGGTTAATAGCTGAAAAAAACATACCGGACCTTAGTGCATATGATGACGATCTGCAAAAAGCTATTTCTGTATATACTATAGCCTACTCACCAGCTGCTAGTTCTTTGTCAGAACAAACCACCGTAAGATCTCAGATTGTAAAAAGACGTGCTGTTCTTATTGAGATTGCTTCCTTTTTATCATCCCGTGAGGTTTGTGAGATTTTAAATGATAGAACTGCTGATTTGGGTTGTGCAAAGGCTTATTTGCAAATGGAAGAAAAACTGTATGAGAGAAGCTATATAAAGCTTGTTGGCCTTGCGATGGATAAGATATGCGAGAGCGTGATGGATAATATCAAGAATAAGAAGATGTTGCCGATGAAATGTTTGTTGAGCTTAAATTGATTCGGATGAAGTATCTAGTGAGAGGAAGTTTAAGAAGTTATGTAGGGTTCTCTATAAGCTATTAGAAGCCGATTTGTTGAGAGTGGATGAGACCAAGATGATGCTTGATTATCTTAATAAGGATAATAAGTTCATTGATAGGGATGATGATGGTTCATTAGACGGGTTACTTAAAGAGAGAATTGGGTGGTTTTCTGAGTTGATTAAGGAAAAAGTGCTCTTGTTGCAAAAATAATTTGATGACTTTGTGGGCAAGGTTGAGTCTCAGATAAAAAGGTAGATTAGGGTTGGTGGTTGTAATACCAGTTTCCAAATGTAATAGACAAGCCGAAGGCGAAGTCAAATTAAATAGTACAAGGAGCGAGGCGCGAAGCCTATTGACAATAGGCTGTGAATCCAATCGGATGAACGGATACACCGCCCAGACCTGCTGAGTGTTTTATCACGAAGCATTGTAGAGCAACGTAGTAATTAGTTAAAAGCGGGAACTGGTATAGATGCTTCGTTCTATCAGCTTGCCTTGCCTAAGGCCTCAATCAAAAGCTTTATATCGTCATTGCTGTGGTTGAGGGATAAATTGATTCTAATTCTGCTGGTTTGAACAGTCGGGGGGCGGATGGGAGCGACTAGTATATGTTTTTCCTCCCTAAGCCTTTTGGCGGTCGCCATGGACCAGTTTGCTTCATCACGATTGCCACAATCTGCCGATTTCATGCCAGTATTATCTACTTCTGCCATCAAATTCCTTGTTCCGTCGAGCTTTGGTGGTCTAGTCAAGGCGATTATCTGACTATTACCATTGATTAAATGCCAACCATTCGCTTTAAGTGCTCGTCTTAGTTTTTCGGCCATAGCAATGAGGTTTGCAGCTCTTCTCCTCATATCATCCCTGCCCACTATTTCCCAAGCTTTGCGTGCTGCCCCTATAATAATAGGTGGGAGAGCAGTTGAATAGATCAAACCCGTACAGGCATTCACGAGATATTCTTTAATTACTTTGCTAGTAGCTATATAGCCGCCAAAAGAACCGAGAGCTTTGCTAAAAGTCCCCATAATCACGTCAAAGCAATCTATATCTTCTTGTGGAAGTAGGCTCGTGAGGCCATAACCAAAAACACCAGTAGCATGGGCTTCATCTATATAGATAAATGCATTATATTTTCGACCCAGTTCCGCAAGGAGTTTAAGATCAGTTGCATCTCCATCCATACTGAAGAGGCTCTCTGTTATGATGAAATTCATTCGCGTGCCACTACCGGCATCAACATTCTGTTCAAGTAAATGTTCAAGATGCCGAAGGTCACAATGATCATAACGAATTTGTGATATCCCTGCTAATCTGCAGGCATGATGAATGCTAGCGTGATTTAGGCGATCGCAAAATACCAAGGGCTCAGCGTTTAAGACTCTCTTGTCCATTAATGAACTGAGCACAGTGGCGTTGGTCTGATAGCCACTTCCCATAATCAAAGCTTCCTCTTTTCTCTTGTCTTTAGCAATTTCTTGCTCGAACTCTCCGTATATCGGTAGAGTGAAGTTTAGCAAGCGCGATGAGCCACTCCCTACCCCATATTTGCTGCCATATTCAAATGCAGCCTCTAACAACCTTGGATCACGCCTTAGGTTCAAGTAGTCGTTATTTACAAAATCTAAATACGCTTCTGGATTCAAGTCCATAGCATCGTTGAACTGCGGATCTCGCGCAGCGTCACTTGTATAGAATAAGCTCCTAGTGCTCGTCACTTGTTCTCCTTGCTCTAAGCCCGAATCCATTCGCGTATTGTGTGCTTCTGCATTCAAGCTGATAGCATCGTTTGGCTTCGGATCTTGCCCTTCATCTACAATGCTTAGCGTAGTGTTTTTCTTGTGTTGATCATTGAATGCTTTGTATAAGAATCTTTTTCTGCCATTGTCTCTGGCTTTTTTGCAAAATTCTAGGTATGGTTCGTATTTTTTAGAGCTCATTAGCTGTACTATAAAGAAAATAGGAAAACAACATGACCACAAATGGATACAAAGCTTGGCCAAAAGAAAGGACAAGAGAGCTTTTTGCTAAACCGTTCAACGATTTATTGTCACAAGCTCATCAGGCATTACGAGATAATTTTCCTCATAACAAGATCCAATGCAGCACATTATATAACATAAAGACTGGGGGATGTCCTGAAAATTGTGGTTATTGCTCGCAATCAGCTCATTATAACACAGATCTGAAGAAGCAACCCCTTGACTCTCTTGAAAACGTTATATCGGCAGCAAAGGCAGCAAAAGATGGTGGAGCCAGTCGTTTTTGTATGGGAGCAGCCTGGCGCAGCCCACGTCAGCCAGATCTAGATGTCGTCAAGGCGATGATTAAGGCGGTCAAAGGAATGGGGTTAGAGACATGCGTAACTTTGGGTATGGTGAGCGAGGATCAGGCCGATCAGTTGAAGGAAGTTGGTCTTGATTACTATAATCATAACATAGATACGTCAGAGGAGTTTTATCGATATGTGGTAACGACAAGAACGTTTGATGATAGGCTAAAAACTTTAGATAATGTGAGTGGAGCCGGTATCAAGGTTTGTTGTGGTTTGATCATAGGAATGGGAGAGTCAAGTAATGATCACATGGAGGCGTTGATGACTCTGGCTAACCTTCCCCAGCCTCCTGAGAGCGTTCCGATCAACATGCTCATCCCGATGGATGGCACTCCCATGGCGAATGCAGCAAAGGTTCATCCTTTTGATTTTGTTAGGGTCATAGCAGTAGCCCGTATCATGATGCCAAGATCATATGTGAGGTTATCAGCAGGAAGAAGTGCCATGTCTGACGAAATGCACGCTTTGTGCCTGTTTGCGGGAGCGAATTCAATATTTTTTGGGGATAAACTATTAACAACCGAAAATTCATCCATTACAAGGGATGAGATGTTGCTGCAGAAACTAGGGATTGGGATTGAATAATAGATTTTCGGTGAGATTTTGAAATAAGCAGTACATATATCACCCAATCAACCTATTTATACAGTATCAAGGAATCCTATGGAACTGATTAGTCATACTGAACTCGTTTAACTTCGCTGAGAGCTCGTCTATTGCATTTGACTGCACCTTTGACTTGCGTCCATTGCATGTGGGCTTGTCCATTACATCTCAGGATC
>CAIOSF010000274.1 GCA_903860855.1 uncultured Alphaproteobacteria bacterium
AAGTTGTTTACCCTCAACTTTCCCATGGGGTCGGTAATTCATTTTAGTTCGAAATTTTAAAATTGAATTAATGTAGACATACTCATATGATTAGCTTATTGCAAATCCACTCAACTCCAATATCTTGGTGTAGGTCAATTAGCAGACGGAGTCATGGCTCATCTAAGCATGTCGGAGCGTTGCTTGCTGTCGATTTGGATCTTAGGAAATGCTCAGAAAATCTTTAGGTTAAATAAGAAAATATAAGGAGCGTATCTAAGTTTATACGCTATGAATGCATATTTAGTTAGTACAAGCAAAAGGTGCAGTCTACATGGAATTGGTATAATCTCAAAGTCTTGTGGTCACGGGATTGGAGGCCAAAGCTCTAAGAATGAAGGCATAAGTCATCGGATTTTAGTCTTATTATTAGGCTTCAGATTGCTTGATCCTTAGAACATTTTATGCCTCCTTGTATATGTAACCTTCACTTAAAATTGATCGTAGACCAACTTACATAAAATCAACTCATTATCCAAATTATGACTCATACAAAAGAAGACGGCGAAATAAAGAAAAGAAGAGCCCATTTATCTATTAGGCGTGTGCCCAGCGGCAATAATGCGCCCAGCAGTGTGGGATTATCCAGTCACGATGACAGTGGTAGTGGTATTGAATCTGATGATCAAGATAGTCAGGGGGCTTTAAAGGCTAGTAACAATACTGCAAATGGTCACTATGATGGAGGAAGTGTAGGTGTAGAAAAGGCTACTACAAGCAGCGATAGAGGAAAGGGTAGGCGGCATATCAGGATTGCAGATTCTTTTTCATCAGATTATGGAGTACCAATTGCTGATCAATCATCAAATCGTAATGATATTGCATTTGATATCGATAAACAAAATGACATGCACAAGCAGTCAATGCACTGCGATGAGATAGGAGATCAAAGGCTCGATGATGATACAAAAGCCCATGAAAATGAAAATGATCAACGGAGTCAGCAGGGAGTCATCCTGCACCTTCAAGAGATTAGAAATAAGACACATGAGGAATTAGTTGAGCTAGCAGACTCACTCCACCTTGAGAATCCTGACAATCTTCATAAAAATGATTTAGTCTATCATATTCTGCAGAAAATTGCGGAGAGGGGCGGAACTCTTATAGGGGATGGTACACTGGATGTATTGCAAGACGGTTATGGATTTTTGCGATCATCTAGGGCTAGTTATATGTCAGCACCGGACGATATATATGTGTCGCATAATCAAATTCGTAAAAACGGATTGCGAACTGGTGATACTATAATTGGTTTAGTTCGTGGTCCCAAGAGAGGTGAAAGATATTTTGCCCTCAATAGTATTCAAACAGTCAATGGGTTAGAGCTCAGTAAAAATCGTCATAGACCTCATTTTGATGATCTTACCCCTATGTTTCCAGATTCTAGAATCAAGTTGGAAACAAAAAGTACAAACCTTAGCTCTCGTATCCTCGATATTGCAGCACCTCTTGGTCGTGGTCAAAGAGCCCTTATCGTTGCTCCCCCAAGAACGGGAAAGACTATGCTTATGCAAAATATTGCTCATTCTATTACTGACAATTACCCAGATATCAGCCTAATTGTGCTTTTGATAGATGAGAGGCCAGAAGAGGTGACCGATATGTCTCGTTCGGTTAAGGGGGAAGTTGTTAGTTCTACTTTTGATGAGCCGTCTCACAGACATGTTCAACTGGCTGAAATGGTTATAGAAAAGGCAAAAAGATTAGTTGAAGCCAAGAAAGATGTAGTGATATTGCTCGACTCTATTACCAGGCTTGCAAGAGCTTATAATAATGTTGCCCCATCCTCTGGTAGGGTCTTGAGTGGCGGGGTTGATTCCAATGCCCTCCAGAGACCGAAGAGGTTCTTTGGTGCCGCCCGAAATATAGAAGAGGGGGGATCGCTTACCATAATAGCAACGGCACTAATCGAGACGGGTTCTCGTATGGATGAGGTTATATTTGAAGAATTTAAAGGCACAGGAAATTTAGAAATTGTGCTAGATCGTAAAATATCAGAGCGGCGCATCTTCCCAGCTATAGATATCGGTAAATCAGGCACGCGTAAGGAAGATTTATTAATTGATAAGGCTACGTTAGCTAAGATATGGATTTTACGCAGGATATTGAATCCTATGAGTAATATTGATGGTTTAGAGTTTCTTATGGATAAGCTGAAATTCTCTAAATCAAATGATGATTTCTTTGATCAAATGGATACTGGACCAACGAAGAAAAATAATATATAAAGCGGCCGAAGGGGAATGGTGTGAAGTTTATAGTATTATATTAACTAAGAATTACTGTGGCGTTTTGCTAATAGTGGGTTGTTGAATGATAAAGATCTCTGGTCTATATACCGCCTTGTTAACTCCTTTTGATGCTAATGGCAAAATTGATTTTGTTAGCTTGATAAAACTGATACACCACCAAGCAGCAGCAAAAGTTGATGGTTTAGTTCTATTTGGCAGTACAGGTGAGTCGGCGACTGTGTCGTTTGATGAAAGGGCGGAAGTGATCATGACTGTGAGCAAATCGCTTTCAGGTCTTGGATTGGAGAATAAAATACAGCTAGTAGTTGGTACAGGACATAACTCTACTGACGAGACGATAAAGCTAACATCTCAGGCAAAAAGCCTTGGTGCTGATGCTGCCATGATCGTTTTGCCATTCTATAACCGCCCATCGCAAGAGGGTATTTATCAGCATTTTAGTAAAATCCATGATCATGTTGATATTCCTATCATTATATATAACGTTCCTACCCGCACCTCATGCACCATAAATAACGACACTGTGGCTAGATTGAGCAAAAAACGCAATATCGTCGGAATTAAGGATTCAAGTTGTAATTTAGCAAATCCCGTGATAGTGAGCTCACTTATAGAAAAGCAGCAAAAAGATAAAGGTGAAGTAGGAGAAAATGGAGATAAAGTCAATATAAATGAACAGTGTCAATTTACCCAATTATCAGGAGAAGATTGTACGGCCTTAGCCTTCAATGCTCATGGTGGCAAGGGCTGCATCTCGGTGGCTGGTAATATCATGCCAGCTGAATGTAAGAGAATCCAGGATCTAAGTTTGATACATAATGATTATAGTGC
>CAIOSF010000275.1 GCA_903860855.1 uncultured Alphaproteobacteria bacterium
CCACCTATTGCTTCACTGCCAGAAGTATCGTCGCATTGCCTCATTAACAAATCATCGATCTTTGCCGGCCTTATATAAGCTGCATCTTGCGTCCCTTTGGCAATTATACTCAGATCTATGGTGCTACCCCTAGAATGGCCAGAATAGTTTGCTAAATAACCTCGCTCAAAAAGGTTAGCTTTGTTTTCATTGGGATAAAAATATTGCTTAGCATCCTGATCATCAAGAGCTCTTGCCCACTTGGCGAAGTATCTTACGGCTGTGATTGGTCTATAGGAATCATAAATAATAAGACGATGACCATCGGCAAGTAGGTCATTCTGAACCTTAACCAAGTATTCAGCTGCAGACTTTGTCATATAGGCTCTATTTGGCCAAGCGTTCTGATAACCATCCACCGCTCGCCCCATGAAGTTCGCAGAACTAGCATAGCGTATATCAACACTGATACCAAAATCTCCATCTTCTATATAGGTGAACTGATCAGCGATTGTTTGCATAGCCGTTATATATCTCGCACATAAAATTGACTTTACACAAGGCGCCATCCCCCAGCGACAAGTAAGATAGTACCAGCTAAAGGTGGGGATGGCACTGGTGCATAAAAACCCCTTCAACATACACCATAAGGCAATAAAAGCACAATGAGATTTTATGATCCAACCAATCCCTGGGCAAAAGCATCAGGATCAAGAGCATCTAAATCATCAACATCTTCTCCCACACCGACGGCTCTGATTGGTATATTGTATTTTTGTGCCATACCAACAATAAAACCACCTTTAGCACTACTATCGAGCTTTGTAATAATGATACCATTCAATCCAATAGCCTGATGAAATGTCTCGATTTGCTGATAGGCATTTTGCCCTGTGGTTCCATCTATAACCAAAATAATATCATGAGGAGCATCTGGTAGGACACCATGCACAACTCTTTTTATCTTTTTTAGCTCATCCATAAGGTTAACTTTATTATGCAACCTCCCAGCCGTATCCAAAATTAACAAATCAATCTTCTCATTCACCGCCCTCTGAACCGCGTTATAAGCCACACTAGCTGCATCAGCCCCATCTTGACCACGCACAAATCCACAACCACTTCTTTCAACCCATACCTGCAATTGCTCTACTGCAGCGGCACGAAACGTATCACAGGCAGCTAGCATAACACCATAACCAAGTTTATTCATGCGGTATGCGATCTTACCACTGGTGGTTGTTTTTCCATTACCATTAACCCCGCACATCATCAAAACACGAGGAACTTGCGTATCAGCGTGAACTTCCCCAGGAGCAGTGAGCCGATCACTATTAGCACTAGTAGATGATATGAACAGTGGCCATCCAATGTCACTAAAAAGCGGTTTAGCCATTGGTCTGATGGCATTCGCTACATAGCTAGATAAAAAATCTCTAGCATCCTGCTCAGACATAGACTTGTTGAACTTACGGCGCTCAAGCTCTTGGATTATATTGTCTGTAGCATTAGTGCCAAGATCAGAGCTGATTAGCAAATCCTCAAATTCAGCTATGTCTGCTTCACTCAGTTTGGCATGGGTGAAAATTTTACTAATACCAACAGATATGGCAGCTGATGTTTTGCCTAGGCTAAGCTTAAGTTTATTGAACCAAGTCATTTTTCCAATTCCTGACAATTTTTAGTTTGTGCATCACAGTTATAAGACAATTGGCCAATCTTCAAAGAAATCCATTATTGCAGGTTTATAATTTCCCAACCATATAAAGTAAAGGCCCAAATTGGTAATACAAATAGTATATCTAGATAATGGATGTGAAAACTTCGAACAAGATCAGCCGATTGAAGGAAGACAAGCAAAACAGCAGTATTTAAAAATGAGAACTGCTGCATCCATTGTTGACTCGGCAAGGAGCTGGCTGGGGACCCCATTCCACCCCCAGGGAAGAAAAAAAGGTGTGGGCTGCGATTGCCTTGGATTAATAATTGAGATTGGCCATGAGCCAGCAGTAAATGGTTTAATCAAACATGATATCAAGATACATGACAGATGTGATTATCATTATCTAGATGATAGTTATGTAATAAAACAAGCCTTTGACAAACACTTGACCATAGCAGGCCCTGACAATTCACTTCACATAGGAGACATAATTTTATTGCAATTAACTAAAACTATTCATCACCTTGCTGTTGTGGTTGATGTAGAAAGAATGACTAACTCACGACCACGTGATCGTCATAGCATAATACATGCCTGCTCAAGCAGAGGGATTATCTGTGAAACAACTATGCCACAAACATGGTACAAAAAGATTATAGGTAGTTGGAGATTTGAATATAACACAAAGGACTAATGGATTATTATAGACTAATTTACTATACATTTCAATTTTGATGCTCATATCCATTATAAATACTGATAATATTATATTTAAAAATCGGGATTTTTATAATGACTAGGAGCTATAACCCCAGGCACATCATCATCCAATATATGTTTCATACTAGGTCGAGATTTCATCAAAGCATACCACTCTCTCACTCTTTGGTTATATTCCCATGGTATATCACCCAAGTGATCAAGTAGCGATATCTGAGCTGCAGCCGCACAGTCAGCCAAGCTAATGCTGTCTCCATGCAGATAACTATTATATTCTAGTAAATAACTAATATAATCCAAATGGCAAAGAATATTCTTCTTAGCAGCCCTGATCACAGTAGAATTAGTCGATCCTACTTTTGTAATGACCTTAATGACTTTCTCTTGCAGCAAATGTTTTGTGACTTCTTGGTACATCTTACCATTAAACCAATCAACCAAAGAACGTATCTCCGCCCTATTCTCCAAAGAACCGGCAAGGAGTTTATGATCTGGTATTAATTCTTCCAAGTATTCTATACAAGAATATAGGCCCTTAATGATAGTGTCGTTCTTAATGATCATAACTGGCAATTGACCAGATGGATTGATTATCAAGAAAGTCTCATTCCATTCCCAGAATTTTTCTGAAATCAAGCTAAAATCGGCATCAGCTCCCTTCTCTCTTACTATGATTCGCAACATACGGGAAAATGGGCACATAGGGTGGTGATAAAGCTTAGCTGGCTTTGCCACATCTAACTTATCATCCACATAGGGCATTGCCTCAACAGAGCGTCGCAAAGTATAACCAAAAAATACAGTTTTTTTACATAATATAGTAGATTCAGTTGATGTTAGTACTGGGAACAATGACGTACCCAAGATTAACCAAATCTACTGAACAGTCTTATACGACGTGTAGAAGATCATATCAAGAGGAAATAATACTCACTTGCAGTGCCATGACCAAAAAACAAAATACTCAACGGGGGAAGGTATTGTAATGCCAGTTTTCCACATGAAATGGACGCAAGCCAAATGCAATAGATAAGCTGGAAGCGAAGTCAAACCGGCAGTAGCTAAAAGCGGGAACTGGTATAATATTACAGCAATTCAAGCGGTAGAATGTACTTAGAGAGAATCAAGTATTTCTAAGAAGAGATGGGTAAAGAGTGTTAGTGGTGATCCCGACGCGATTCGAACGCGTGACCTACTGATTAAAAGTCAGTTGCTCTACCGGCTGAGCTACAGGATCTTTGCCCTACAATTTTATAGCAGAATAAACGAGACAAGCAAGGAATTTGTATAGCATAGTCAACAAATGCATTGCCTGGCTCTATGGCGTTTGCTCTAACCATTATTATCTCTAGTCAAATTTTATCTCATGCCTTAGCTTAAGAACCCCTATTATATTTATAATCATCAATAAACCACCAGATACACTCATCATCAGTATGACCTTGCTCTGGTCAAAATAAGAGAAAAATGCGAAAGCAAAGACAGCATAGACTAGATAAAATTTTTGACCATGAGTCCTATGCAAAAACTTGGCGCATTTTTGTCCCACAACCAAATAACCAACAATAGTTGTAAAGCCAGCTATAAAAAATATAAGGGCTATATATATGTTTACGTATGGCACATAATCTCTAAGAGCCGCAACTATATAGTGAGATGGCTGCATAGTTTGAGTCCAGACACCAGTCACCAAAACAACCATGACGCTTATCGTGCAGATGATTGTATCTGCGAAGAGGGCGAATATTGCCATTCTCGCCTGTTTCTCCGGATGTTTGGTTTTTGTTTCGCTTTGAACGGTTGCATCGTATCCTATACCTATATCACCTGAATATACAGCTCTAGAAACTCCATAGTGGGCTGCCATTAAAATTGTGCTACCGACAAAGCCACCTACAGCAGCATGTCCAGTAAATGCCGAAACAAATACGTCTTTCATGATACCTGATAGGATAAGGAAGTTGTCGAAAATAACCCATATTCCAATTAAAACGTAGGAAATCATAAATGGAGGCATCATGGCAACGCAGATATTACCAAGACCACTAACTCCACCTATGGTACAGAGCAAAACAAGAGCTAAAAGACATACTATCACTGTAGCTCTATCTAGGTTCATAAGCTCTACTGCCGTATCAGTTAAGATTAGAAATTGCGATACCTCAACTCCGTATATGCACAACAACAAACACACGGTGATGGGAGCAATCTTGGCTAGACAATTTCCCGAAAATGCCGCTCTTAAATAGTACATTGGCCCGCCATCATAACCGTTTCCAGCTTTTTCACGGTATTTAATACCAAGGTATATCTCAGAGTATTTCATCAGCATTCCTATAAATGATGCCAACCACATCCAGAGTAAACTTCCAGGTCCGCCTATCGTTACAGTTGCCATAACCGATACCAAGTTGCCCAGGCCCACCATTCCACCAACTGAGGCAAAATACAGCTTAATCGGATGAACACCTTGAGTCTCACTACTGGCACATCGTAACAACTCACCAATATGATGCCTAGCCTTAAAAAGCACCCTAACTTGGTAAAAACGCGATTTTACACTAAAATATACACCAGCACCTATAATTAGTACCAATGCCATGTAGCCCCATATAATGTCGTCTAAATACGCCAGGACTCCAAAAAAAACGTCTATCATTATATAATTCTCTCCCTATGAAACTCTTTGTTCTCATGATAAATAACTAGTGTGAAAAACAACACCACTTCCCAACCGCAATAGAATAGATAGGCCAAGGCTAAGTCAAATTAACTGGTTTGGCCTGTTGAGCGCTCAGCCTGCTTAACTCCAATAAGCAACACAATGAGCCGACATATCAAGCCAACCAGCCTGCGACATAATAGTTAATAGCGGGAATTGGTATAAGATGTATTACAGTGCCAATATAACGTATCATACTCTCCGCAGTGAGTTACTGATTTTGCTATAGCGCCATAGTGTAATAGAAAAAATTTAGAGAGTACCATCATGCGCCGCAGCGCTTATTGAGTATAGCAAGAGGTTTTACTAAAAGACGGTACATGGGAGGATTAAATAGCCTATATCATCCGGCGATTATAGATGACTTTCCCTATCAGTCAATGAATGCTACAGTGCCATCAACGAAAAAATTAATTAAATTTATTTATAGTTGCTAATATTATGAAATGTTCATTAATAGCCATAGTTGGTAAACCAAACTCAGGTAAATCAACTTTACTGAACCAAATTATGGGACAAAAAATCTCAATAGTAACGCCAAAAGTGCAAACAACTAGGGTTAACGTCAGAGGAGTATATAATGAAAACGATTGTCAGCTGATATTTACCGATACCCCAGGTCTTTTTAACCCTAGAGATGGCCATAAACTAGAAGAATTTATCGTTAATAATGCCTTGAAGGCTGTAAAAAAAGTTGATGATGTCATTCTACTAATTGATGGCACAGATCAACCAGATCTTGAAAAGTACCGTGAAATACTGCTGAAGCTAACCGAGGCCAGGTCCAATACAAAAAAAAGCAAAAAAAAATACAGCAAAAGACAAAACGAAGATAATTATAGTAAGAATGAAGAACTGAGTGATGCTCATCCAAGCAATAACTTATATGAGATGCCTCTGAACGACGAGGTTGATGATAAGCAAATGCGGTCAACTAAGGTAGCTGATCCGAAATGCAATGATGCCCCTGACTTGAATGGAGAATCGCATGGGGAGGATGAGCATGGAACAACTTATCCATCTAAATTCATCATCGTGATTAATAAAACAGACTTATCATTTGATGTAGCCCCATGGCGCGATCTCGCCACAAGTCTTGATCTTCCATATATCACGATCTCAGCAACAAAAGGAACAGGAGTAAGGGAATTGCTCCACCTTCTCCAAACAAAAGCCAAGGACGGTCCATGGCTTTTCTCAGAAGACGAATACACAAGCATCACAGAAAGAGAACTGGCAGAAGAGATAACGAGAGAAGAGCTTTATATGCAGCTGAGAGATGAATTGCCATATTCTCTCAAAGTTGATACAGATGATTGGCAAGAGTTGGGAGAAGGTGAGGTGAAAATATACCAATCCATAGTAGTGCTTAAGGATTCACAAAAGAATATAGTGATAGGGGAACAAGGTAGCATGATCAAAAAAGTTGGAATCGGGGCAAGAAGACAATTAGAAGAGCTATTAGACCGTAAGGTTCACTTGTTTCTCCATGTTAAGGTGAGAGACGATTGGATTGACAAGCTTAAGTTAAGCTAGGGCCCATTATCAATTGAACCGGCAAAACCGCCGCAGCATCCTGAACTTGTTTTAGGATCTCATAAGTATTATAAACTTTTAGATCCTTAGACCCCGAGATGCAATAGACAAACAAAGTGAAGTCAAACAAGTTCAGGATGACCAATAGACTCTATAGATTTTTAAATTAAAGTATATATATTTGATTTTTCATCATATATTTTTGTGATTTTAATTGATGACAGGCCCTAATACCAATTACCGCTTTTAACTATTACAGCATTACTCGACAATGCCTCGTGACAATGCATTCACGCAGATCTGAGGTGTATGTAATAAAAATACAAGTTGTTCCTCGAAAACAAAATAATTTTCATAATAATAACCAGTGATTCCCGTTATAAAACGAGTATTTTGGCATAAAGACGACTGGGTGTTCACAAAACATTATAACATCCCCTGTATAAAATTGTGAGTAACAATAATGTATTCATAATTTATAACATGCCTCAAAACCAATTAAGGCAACTTAGCGCAAGGAGCGTTGAGTTGATAAAATCCAATCCTCTAAATGAGATGGCACAAGCTGCTAGGGTGCAAGAATTTGCCCAACTTCTATATGATAAGGAAAACGTAGCACTTACCATGGGTAATGATGCCTTAATCTCAAATATGTCATATGATATCAAGGTAGAGAAAGGACATAGATTTTATCACGCCACACCTAGATCTGAGTGGGCACTATCGATCATAACCAATGGTATTAAACTAGACATGGATAGCAATTTTTCCGAGGGTCGCGCTCTAGGCAATGGTTTGTACTTATCAAAAGGCGATGCCCCATATGCAACCGAAACAAGTAAGGTCTTGGTTTTTGAAGTAGACGAAGATGTAAATGGTATAGCATCTATTCCTCTTGCAGACTACATAAAACAAGAGAAGTAGAAGAACCATATCAC
>CAIOSF010000276.1 GCA_903860855.1 uncultured Alphaproteobacteria bacterium
AATGTCACAATGCCAATGCGTTCACAGCAATGGATGAAGCCGTAGATACAAGAACAACTAATGGATTAAGACCGAAAAATTTCATAAGTATCAATGCCATTCGTAGTGGTAATCTACCTGGAGAGCATGAAGTGTGTTTCACGAGCTCCGATGAAATGATCAGTATAAAACACACGGCATTTGACCGCAAATTATTCACCAAAGGGGTTATCAAGATTGTAAAATGGCTAGATACAAGACGTCCAGGGCCTGGCATTTATACTATGATGGACGTGCTTGGCACTAACCTCAATTTTAGCCTTTAACTACCCACCACTTTGACTTGGCCTTCAGCTTGTCCATTACATGTGGTGCTAGCTCATTGCATTATTTAAATTCTGGAACTGGTATAATTCACGGTAAGCTAACTTGATAACCTATATTGCATTGTCTACAACGCAGTATTGATGCTAACTACCCCAATATCACATATTCTTTATAATATTTAAATAATACCTGGTATTTTTTGCGATTTTAGTGTCTATATTGGGATGTTTTTGCTGCTGTCTCATAAAATCCCTATACACTAACGCTTATATATAGAAATAAAGCACAGAAATGAATCATGAGAGCTCCATTTTTAAATTTGCAACAACCAAACCTTTCACCAGTACCAGATACTCAATATATACTCACTGACGCTGGTGTACAGATACCAGTAGGCATCCTTGGTACTAAAGCTGATATGGACCTAGTTGCTGTCCATGTTGCAACTCGCCTTAATAATCATCCTATCCTTGCTGGTAGTGGCACTGACTTCAATCTGATCAAAGATCTCATCGTAGCGGAGCCCGTTCAGGATCAAGTAAAGGAGGAAGCCTTGCGGAAAGCAAGAAAGGAGGCGCTATTGCTGCAAATAAATATCTTATCTTTGTTGGATAAATTTATTGCTGATGGCCCAGCATTCACTAATGTGATGCAAGAGAAGATTCTGTTAATGACTCGAGCGAATAACGAGTTTGCTTGCCTTCCTGGTTGTGTTTCTAAATTATCCAATATTCAAATTGCGTGCCGGAGTACTGAGCAGCAAGGGCTAGATTCTATCCTGTTTACGGCGAAGCGTGTTATATTAGAAGAAGATGTTTACAAAAAAATTCTTCATGGCCGGGGCCAGGCTGAGGAAGCACTGCGCGGAACTCTAATGATGGATCCAGGTGGTCATGGGAGTGCAGTTCACAGTCACACAGCAATAGGTAATGTTCTCTCGGATTTCACGAAGATACCTAAAAAAAATGGTGATGCTGAGACGATAGTACCAGAAGCTTTTATAACTAATCACCAACATCCCGAAAGAATGCAAGCCCTCAGGGACTATGTAACTACTATGTTGGCAAAAAAGGAAACAGTTGCAAGGGTTATTGCTATTGTCGTTGATGGCCTGCTACCAAAGATGCCTAAAAGGTCTTTTAATACAATGATAGAGGGAGAGGGGCGAGTTGCATTCAATGATATGAGTGAGGATATAACCCAGAGATTGGCTGGGTTAGGACTAAAACATGACCTAGCTCAAGACGTTGATGTAACTGATATGATAGTAGATCCAGATAATTACGGAGCGCTAAAATTTAAACAAAACGCCGACAATATTATCAGAAGAGCCATTGTAAGAAAATTACGTACAGACGGCTATATAGACCCACACTACGTAGATGTGACAGAGGTACAGCAGGTCAAAAATGTCATTATAGCCGCGGATAGATGTGGTGTTAGTTTGGAGGGGAATTGTGATAACCTCGAGGTGTTATTAGCTAAAGCTGTAACTGGTCTCAGAGAATCAGATGCTGAGAGGTCCTCTTGCATCACCTTGGCGTGGGCGGTACAATCTCTTGCTCAAGGATTGGAAACTATTAGTGGTTATGGCGGTAATGGTCCAGCAGAAGTAGAAGCTAAAAGAAAAGTTAAACAAAAAATAGCAGAAACATCAGGTATAATGAATGAGATTTGTATTGAAAAAGAGGTTTCTGGTCCTGGCACAATAGGGGAGAATGATCTGATCTACAGGCTATTCTGTAATAATAGTCCCAGGGTAGTTGCCCGCCATCTTAAAAGATTGATAGAGGAATCTCAAGGCGGGAGAGTGACACACCATGGCGAGCATCTACAACTCTTCATTAGCCCTCATGCTATACTCGATAAATGTCCTCTTGAGTTGGTTAAGAGCATGGATGAGGTGGCAAAGATTATGCGCAGCAGGGAACTAGGAAGTTCTCTTCCTGCGATGATCATAGATTCTCTTTGTTTGCTGATCAATTACTTGTATGAGATCTTCAACTCAGGTGTGTCCGGTGCAAAAATGGACGGAGCAATTGTACAATTGCATGAAATATCGGTTGGTTATAGAGATAGGCACGTTAATAATCCTAATGAACCAACGGCGATTAAAATCCATAGCTTTGTTGAAAAACTTGAATGCCCAAATCACTTTGAAATCGGTAGATACAGTAATGGGATTTTATAATAAATATGCATGCTAAGGAACTAGTATAAAAAATGGATTGGGATCTGTCATCAAATGGGCCACCATGCTGCAAGCGGATCCTAGGCATCTTTTAATTTCTTATACCAGTTCCCGCTGCTTGCACCTTCGGTTTGACTTCGCTTCCAACTTGTCTACTGCATCTGGAAACTAGTATTATCGTATACTAGCCTTGTTAAACAATCTCAAAAAATTCGCGGTTGTTATCACAGCAACTTCCTCAAAGCTTATTCCTTTTAGATCAGCCAAGAACTTTGCGACTTCAACAACGTAAGCTGGTTGATTGCTTTTTCCACGATAAGGGGTCGGGGCGAGATATGGGGAATCAGTCTCGATCAATATCCTCTCCATAGGTATATTTCTAAAGGTTTCATGGAGATCTTTAGCATTTTTAAAAGTAAGCACACCAGAGGCTGATATATAGAAGCCAAGGTCCATACAAGCTTCTGCAAAATCTCTAGAGCCGGTGAAGCAATGGATGACTCCGTTTACACCTGGTCCTATTTTGAAATCTTGCTGCTTTGTCCGCTGCTCATCACTTCCATTATAATTTTGCAATATCTCCAAAGTTGCTGCCTCGGCTTCGCGACTATGGACGATAAGAGGTATTCCAGTTTCAATCGACGCTTCTATATGGTTGATAAAACTGCTTTTTTGCCTTTTTATTGCCTCTGGACCATCAGCACGATAGAAATCAAGCCCGGTTTCACCTATGCCTATAACCTTAGGATGATCACATCTTTTGACTATTTCTTCTATGGAGGCGATCGTGCCAGTATCATCAATGTTTAAGGGATGAACGCCAACAGAACAAAAAACCTCATTAT
>CAIOSF010000277.1 GCA_903860855.1 uncultured Alphaproteobacteria bacterium
CATATTTTTGAACGTATGTTTGAGTACTTTGTCGTGGAGAGGTATCCTGTATTTCCTCCATCGCCTTGTCGTTTCGTCTATATTTTGGCTCTAAGCCTTCTTGCTGTGTAGTGGCGCTCCTTGTTTTATTGTGGTTTCCGGTATTTTGTGCGGCATTCCTAGGTTTGTGTGCAAAATATTCTTTTAAATCAATATGCTCCAAATTTTGTATCAGTTCGGTGAATCCTATTATATCAGAAATGAAAATAAGAGCATCTTTAACGGGAGCAAAGGCCATTGCTACTGCGTTACCTAGCTTCAATATTTGTTCAGCATAGATATAGCCAATTACTCCACCAATTATTCCCAATTCCAATACCATGGCCACGCTCATAGAAATTCCAATAGCGCTAGACATGGCCAACGTGATGCCAGCGGTAACGAGTCCAACTTACGGTGTGCATAAGTTCTTTTGGAACTGTAGGGAATAATGGCCCTGTATAAGGTTCCATGGGTGGTAATTCTGACCGTAATCTTGGGCGATGTAGGCTATTCGTCTTGCTAATGTTTGTTCTCGGTGACTGAAAAATACGTTCACTCATCAGATCTGGGCTTGTATCTTGGTATCTTTGCATCCGTATCTCATCTTGACTAGTCGTATTTATTACTCTGTTTTGCATCTGAGTTCTATCTTTCATATTTGTTAATTTTCTCTTTATAGATTCAATTACTTTTTGTGCTACACTATCATCATGATTGTTATGATGGTCTACCCTGTTAATAGGTAGCTTAGTGTGCATCATGGGGTGATCTGCTGTGTGTGCATTTCTTATATCAATCGCATTCCTCGAGATTTCTCTTATATTGCTTTTAATATAGTCATCTGGTTCTGGCTTTGCATCATGGTCTGTGGCTTTGCATCATGGTCTGTGGCTTTAGAGTTATGATTAAGTTGAATGCTGAGGCCAGATGCGCTAATCGGTTTTGGTATGTCGTTTCTGACTCCAGCTGCCACTCTTTCCATAGCCCCTAATAGTCCCATCACTATATAGCCGTCTCTATAACGGTAGTGTAATGCACTAGACATCACGCTTTCTAGAGTATCTAGATTGATGCCTTTCTTGGCTAAATTGCCAAGAGCAAGGCTTAAATTAGCACCATGGAGGATTTTGGATATTTTATTAAACATCCAGGTTTGGCATAGTAAAGCGCCTGCAGCTCCCTTTGTGAACCCCTGGACGGCATCACCCAACATTTCCCTAACTAGATCTTTTGCGCTCATTCCTTCATCGGATGACAGGATTTTTGCAGTTGCCCAAACCAATGATGCAGCATTCAGTACTGAGATTATACGGTAGTTGTTATTACCCGAAATCATGGACAAATAAAGAGTATATGCAGAAATGACTGACGAGATTCCGGCATAAGGCAGTAATGTTCGGACATTGTAATGCCATATGATCTCCTTGCGTAAGTCGTATTCCGTCTTGATAGAATAAAGCTCTCTTTTAGCAAAGCCACACTCTCTCCAGGCAAAATCAAACACAAGTTCTAATACATTATCGGGAGTTAGGTTTATATTTCCATCTAGTGGGGAATTTATAGTATTGAAATGGATCTGTTCTCTTCTGGTAAATTCAAGCTCTGGCCACCATGACTTTGAATGGATATTGGCTTCTGACATGCGGTTCACTAGCATGATCTTATAATTCCTCAGAGCGCGGTTCATCTCTCTAGAATACTTATCTTTGCAATGAATAGCGTTTATGTTTTTTATGGCTGGTTCCGCATTGTCTTTTACTATCTGAATCTGCTCTTGTATTTCTTTTAGGGCCACATACCACGCGCAACGCTACCTTGCTCCTCCCCCAGATCCATGATATTGCTTAGAGACATGTAGTTAAGATCGTCCACAGAGTCCTGTAGTTTTTTAAAGATCAACCTATTATTCTCTTGTTCCTGCGGTGATAATTGTAACTGGATGCCTGTTCTAGCTACAATCTTTTTAATTCTTTGAAGCTTTTCCTCTATTCCTTTTGTATATGGGTCTTCTTGATATTGTTTTTTAGTAATTATCCTATTTTCATTGCTTTTATTTGTGTAGAAAATATTACTTTTCACTACTATCCTTTTGTTCTAACGATGTTATCGGATGCGCTATAATATAGTGCTACGAAAACATGGTCAATAACAATCAATCCATTATTTTAGATTATTTTGACGACAGTAGTCGATGATGGCGCTTTGTTCTATCATTAATTGTATCTGTTTCTCTATTTCATATCTAGTATCAATATCCCTACTCACTGATTCTCTGATGAATTTTAGGGCATTAACGATCTTATGGCCTAGTTCTTGTTGCGACTCTGTATTCCGCTCTATGCTCTTATAAAGCTTATCTATAGCGATAGTATCTTTTTCTGTATCTGGCAATGTCATCATTTGTAAACAGGTAATCCCCAATTTACTATCATCGGCAAATGCTACGAGCACTGTCATAAGCGATTCTTCCAGAAGTTCTAAATACTGTTGTTTGTTCGTTGTCATATTGCTAATTACAGACCTATGGTTTGGCTTATTATATAGAAGTATTTTGGTAATACCAATTCATGCTTTTAACTATTACTGGGTCGCTTGATCTCATCTTATGGGCTTGTCTACTGCATCTGGAAACTGGTATTATACATCACGGTTTGTCATAGCCTACCTTAATAATTTCATAATATCTTATGCCTTTGGGTGTGCTGACCTCTACCTCATCACCTTCTCGTTTACTCATGAGAGCTTGAGAAAGAGGAGAGTAGATTGAGATATAGCCTTTAGAAAGATCGGACTCATAATCTCCAACAATTCTGTAAGCAACTCTCTTCTCGCTTTCGATATCAACCAGCGACACGAAGGCACCGAATTGTATTTGGTCTGTTTGCGTGTCTTTGCTATCTATGATTTCAGCTCTAGCCACTTTGCTTTCTAAATCTGAGATTTTTGCTTCTATAAAGCCTTGCTTTTCTTTCGCTGCAGCATATTCTGCATTTTCCGACAAATCACCATGAGCTCTTGCCTCTGCTATTGCAGCTATGACAGCTGGTCTTTCCACATTTTTGAGTTGTTGAAGCTCATTGTTCATGTTTTTATATCCGTCTGGTGTGATTGGAAAACGATTTATCATATTAGTAATACTTAATGATTTTTATAATTAGATAGTTTTATAGTTTTAGATGGCGTGACAATTAGTTATTATAGTGATTTAATTTGGCCTGATTAGTAATTCAAAATAATGGATTTAAATTAACTCTTGCACCTAGGTAGTCAGTGATTTGAAAGTGATGCAATCTATAGTAACTTAATTAGTAATTTAATTTACCGCTTAATAGCTCGTCACCCACCCATTTTGAGAATGTCCCCTCTATCCTCACCGGAATCTATTTATAAATAAGTCCCGAGCAATGATTCAACTACGCGCGAATCGTTCTACGATGCAGACGCGGCTTGGCCTACTATAAAGCCTATTGGATTTGTAGTGAAGGAGAATCTGATCAAGAGTAATGAGACTCACCAAGTCCATATAGTAGACAAACCGATAGGTACATAATACGTTGATAAACAACATCAATTGCTCACAAACGTGCTCAAACCGACACTAAAGTACTCCATATACATGGCAACGCGTAAGCATAGTTGGCGATCATAATACCCCGAATCCTAAGACATCCATCTTCTTTGTGGATATCAATCAGATCAACTACCCCACGCTCGGAAACCTCTTCCTTCTGCTCTGATTGTTCTAATATTCTCCCTATCTATTCTGCTATTTTCTAAAACTTGTCCTCTCTTTGATCCTAGCCGCTTTGCCCCTGAGGTCTCTTAGATAATAAAGCTTAGCCCTTCTAACCTTGCCTTTGCGTATCACGTCGATTCCGGCAACCAAGGGAGAATAGAGGGGAAACACTCTCTCAACACCTTCATTATTACTGATCTTGCGTACAGTGAACGTTGAACCTACGGAATGATTCTTACGTGCTATGCAAACCCCTTCAAACAGTTGGATGCGCTCGGCGTTACCGTCAACTATCTTAACCTTAACCTTGAGAGTATCGCCAGGGCGAAACTCAGGAATCTCTTTCAGTTGCGATAACTTTTCTATTTGTTTCTGTTCATATTTTGCTATTAGATCCATTGACACTCTCTACTGATATTCAGCTTTATAAAATACGCTTTCGCGCATAAGTTTCCGGTGATTATATAGATGCTATTTGTTCAGTCAAAGCATTTATGCATAATACCGCATTCCATTTGAAACTTGATATCATAGCTTCGGTCTCGGATCTCTTGGCAGGAGTAGAGCCACGCTAATTGTGGCTAGTATGATAAGTAAGGCTATATAGTAAGAATATAGATCGTAAGTTGTTCGCTTATGATGCCTTTCTATTATTATATCATAATTAATTATAGATGATATCCCTAATTTTGCCATTTTCATTATCTTACCACTGGGAGCTATGATAGCTGAAATTCCAGTATTTGCAGCCCTTATGACAGGTAGTCCGTATTCTGCTGCTCTCATTTGTGTTATGGCGAGATGCTGGTATGGACCTATCGTATTGCCAAACCATCCGTCATTCGTAATATTTACGATCAAGTTTGTATGATCTTTTATATTGCTGAAAATAAATGGGGAGAATGCTATTTCATAGCAAATATATTGAGCTATTTTGATGATAGCATCGCCTGTTGATAGGCCCGCATCATTTGATGGATCTTTATCGTTGAAACCCAAGTTATCGTGATAATGATAAGTGAAATTTGCCTGACGTTTTGATCCTGATTTGAAATCAGCATAGGGCATCACAACGCTTGGTAGCTTAGTTAGCAATCCTCTCCATGGAACATATTCTCCAAATGGCACTAGCTCAGCTTTGTTATATATGGCTTCCACCACCCCATCACGGGTGATTTCAAGCATTGAGTTATAAAAATATTCACCATCGTATAGATCGCTACCGCTGATAAGCATATTTCCTTGCGCCACAATGCTAGAAAGAATAGGTATTCTTTTGATATCTTGAGGTAATATGAACGGAATACCTGATTCGGGCCAAATGATGATTCTCCCCGTGGCGTTTTTGCTCATATTGTGGATATTATGCAGAATATCATACCTTTTTTGCTCATCGACAGAGAATAGCTGCTCTGAATTGGGCTGTATTACACTAATAGGCAGAGCTATTGTTTCTTTTTTTGTTATGACATCTAGATCCAATAAGCTCCATGACCATAGGATCCCACATGATGTCAGGACGAACAGGGTGAAGTGCTTATCTCTAACAAAAAAGACACCTGATAGAATTATGAGGAACAAACCAATTCCATGTACTCCGATCACCGGGGCGAGCTGCATTACGCTTGGGTAATTGACTCCGGTATAGCCGATAAAAAGCCATGGAAATGGTAGTAAGATATGACTTCTCACAATTTCCATGCTTGTCCAGAGACTGGCAAAAATTAGAACACTGCTTATCCTTGTGGAAGATCGCAAATATGGATAGGACAGCATTATAATAAC
>CAIOSF010000278.1 GCA_903860855.1 uncultured Alphaproteobacteria bacterium
ATAGTAAATAAACAATAACTATTTAGCTATAAAGCTTTTCAAAAAAAAAGTTGTAACTTTGCATATTTTCTGTGACAGTTTGAGTGTCTATTAAAATAAAATGGTCAAAATATGACAAGAAAGCTTTTTACCTATACTCCTAATTGGGGTGGAACAACTGCCCAAGGACTAAATGATCCAACTCAGTTGGCTATGCTGAACAAAGCAGTGACTCTAGGTTTGACGAATGTCAATTTGGCATTTATAGCTCCGTTGGCAAGAGATGCGAACTTTAGTGGCCCTGTTACTGTGCCTGACAGTGTTAATGGCTCAGTCGCATTTACCGATATTTGGAGTGATTTACAGCCTGGTAGAGATTGGAGTACAGCTCCTGCCGTGCAAAAGTATCTTGCTGTTGAAAATACAGATTCTATACCAGGGCTCAATAAGCCGGCACCTGATCCAAGCTATAATATTGGTGGCCTACCTCAGCCACCATTTGCAGTCGCGGCTAATACAGCCTGTCCAGCCCCAATATTTGAAGGTCATGCTAATAGCTATGTTGGTACCTATGGGGTCCTAAAGAAGATTGCCGATGGTCATCCGAATTTAAAAGCAGGTATAAGTATAGGTGGGTGGAGTAGAGCTGATGCTCTTAAGTATATAGCAGCTGATGACAAATTAATGAGTAACTTCATTAATTCGCTCAAAGAGTTACAAAGTATCTATGGCTTTAAAGCTATAGATCTAGATTGGGAGTTCCCTGGATTACCTGGTAATGCTGCTGGAGGTTATAACAATTGGGCCCAAAACTACACCACTCCTAACCAGCTAAAGTCGCAGACGGCAGCCGTACCAGGCCAAGATAAGGCTGGTTTTACCAAAATTATTACGAAACTCCACGATGAATTCCCTAACGTAGACATCACCGCTACCGTGTCACCGAATCTCCAAGCAATAGCTAATATTGATTTTAACGCGATCAAAGATAAAGTAAGCAATATATTGTTAATGGGATATGACATAGGTGGCATATGGGATGGTCACACTTCACACAACGCTCCTTTATATAGCGGACCTAGTGGGAATTTGAGCATTGACTCAGCGGTTACAGCTATGATGGCTGCAGGGCTCCCAGCAGAGAAACTTGTGCTTGGGGTTCCATTCTATGGTCGCGCATTCTATAGTGTCCCAGATAGTGCCGTTGGTACAAATTGTCCTAAGAGCGGAAACGACTCGAGCATATCATATAGTGGTATTAAATCAACTATATTAAATCAACCCAACTTGGCAGGATATACAAGATATTGGGATGATGTTGCTAAGGTGCCGTATCTCTATAATGCCACTACTAAGGAGTGGATAAGTTATGACGATACTCAATCACTTGGGGAGAAAATGAAGTACATGCAGGATAAAGGCCTGGGTGGGGTTATGTCATGGCAGCTTTATCAAGATAGCAGTGACCTGGAGTTAACAACGTTCCTAGCAAATAATCTCAATCCAGCCAAAACTCAACTCTCTCAAGCCCAAACTCAAGCTACCGCCCAAGCGGGCGAGTTCCTTAGCGAGACCTACTATGGAACCGACAGCAGCGGCGAATGCGAGTGCGAATACTCTGTCTCTTGGAATTGAGATAAGGTAACCAGCGCTTAACTTTCTTATGCCTGAGGTATTACTTTTAGATCTTAATCGTTTGATTCATCTGAAGTCCACTTAATAGAGACTCATGAGATACCATACCTGTATAGAATGACTCTCAAGCTTCAAACGACTAGAGATCGCCTTAGGGGGGCAACCCCATGGCAAGGCGGTCTTAATCAGAAATTGGAGAGAGTTAAAGCCCATTACTTTGCTTCCGCGAAGTTTTTCTCCTTCATGCCTGCTATAGAGTAGCTGATAGCAAAATAATGGATAGTCATTCCCCCTTGAGCTCCTTTCGATGTTGTCGACTTATTGACTCCTGTTTGGATTGCAATTCCAGCCATCTAAATACATTAACCCCTCGCAGCGAATACGTCGTTGTTGCTTCATTTTTGAACTAAGGGTGAGAATATTCAGAGAAATTGACATTATCCAGTAATTACAATAATAGATTCAGAGTCTATTATTAAAAAAGTAGAGGGAAATGCTGTAAAGCTTGCAGCATTATGTATCGAAGCTATGGGTGAGGGTGGCATAACTCTCGGTAAAAAACTTAATGCACTCCTCAACGACTTCATCAAAGCTCATGGATTATCATTTGAAAACATAAGCGGAAGTAAAACAGAGGATCAAAATCTTATTGTGCTTTTCACAGATAAGCTCATCAGTGGCGAAATAAGTGCTAAAAAGGGTGAGATGCGTATATAGTGACTTAATCTCAGTTCCTAATTAGAACCAAGGAGAACTCATTTCCCGTTGATGTGGGCTATCTTGGAGAATTTTGTAAAAAGGAAGTTTAATAAATGCCATATATCTTCGTACTACTATGAGATCTGACCTTACTAACAAGGACAAATTAGTTCGCCGCGTATTCAACTCGGTAGCTGAAAAGTATGATCTGATGAACGATATGATGAGCTTTGGTGCTCATCGGCTCTGGAAAAAGGAGATGCTTAGTATACTACAACCTCAGCCCACCGAAGTCCTCCTCGATGTAGCAGGTGGCACAGGCGATATTGCAAGAGCATTCTTAGCTAAAGGTGGAGGAAGGGCTATTATCTGTGACATAAATCATAACATGCTTGTAGCCGGAATGTGCCAGAGAGGTTCGTCCGAATTCCTGCAACTGATCTGCGGAAATGGGGAAAATATACCATTCAGAGACAGTGCAGTCGATAGCTGCTCTATTGCCTTTGGTATTCGTAATATGAGCAATATGAAGAGGGCGATCTCGGAAGCTTTGCGGGTTATGAAGCCGATGGGTAAGTTTGTCTGCTTGGAATTTCTTAATTGCGATTCATCGCCGTTTAGTAAGATTTATGATATGTATTCATACAAGGTTATACCAACTCTTGGTAAGCTAGTAGCTGATGATGATAGCGCATATCGGTATCTGATTGAGAGCATCAGATCATTTCCCAAAAGCAGAGAATTTATTAATCTACTGAGAGAATGTGGCCTTGGGATGGTGACGATGCATGAGCTATTTCCACCTGTAGCTGCAATTTATTGGGGATATAAAGTATAAAGCAAGTATGATGGGCAGAGAGAGAATGGTACATTTTGGATTGGCATATGTAGCGTATATGTGGAGCACATCTACAAAGCATCGGTGCCCGTGCTTCAGGAGAGGCAAATTCCCCCTTCCTTATTCTCGCGTTATCCTTGAGCTGGACGCTAGAGAACATGGTCTTGTGATTTTGTGAGCTCTATATAAACATTGCCAGATCTTAAGGCACAATGGATAAACCCAAGGTGTAGTTAAAACAGACCCACGACGACTGCCACCCAATTATCACTTCCCCTCAGATGAAAATCGCGAAAAGTGTCAAAAAAACCGCTATGGGACCACCCCCCATGGGACAGAAGCTACTAGCTAGGTAGAACCTCAATTAAATGCCCAACCTTCTTAATCATACCTCTATTTTCAGTAGTGTCGATTACTTCCGCTGTCTTATTTATCTTTAATCCTAGTCCTTTCAGGGTAGCGATTTGTTTTTTGCTACGACCAAGTCCGCTGCGGATTTGCTTTATCTTAATTGTTTGTTTCATTGTTTGCGTCATTGTTTTCACCAGCTTCTTTTGATTCAGTTTCTTTCAATTGTTTATCATCTATAGACGATTTATAGCGGACCCTGCGGCTTACTATTTCTGATACTTTTTTGCCGCGTTTCTCAGCAATAAATCTTGGAGAGTGGGTATCAAGCAGAGCTTTCATAGCGGCCTTTAGCATATTATGGGGATTTGTCGATCCTAAAGATTTGGCAACAACATCCTTAACACCAAGTACTTCTAACATTGAGCGAACTGAACCTCCGGCGATCACACCTGTACCAGCTGGTGCTGCTCTTATTATGATCTTGCCAGAACAGAATTTCGCCGTTATATCGTGGTGCAGAGTTCTACCATCGCGTAATGGAATTCTTACCATAGATTTGCGAGCTGCCTGAGTGGCTTTTGAACGAGCATCGGTAACTTCAGTGGCCTTGCCAAGTCCTATGCCGATACGGCCCTTTCCATCACCAACAACAACTATAGCAGAGAAGCTAAATCTTCTACCACCTTTCACTACCTTGGCACATCTACTAATATGTACTAATTTTTCTTCTAGTTCTGATCCTTGTTGCTCGAATTTGGTTCTCACCTTGTTATTTCTCCTATTTTTAATATAACATCAGATCCCAGATTAAATAAACACGACGAACGAGAAGCCTAGCCTATTGAATTTAGGTGAGCAACGAGCAAAGAGGTAGTATTTAAAAACGAGGACTGATACCAGAGTCACTATAATTCTGGCTACTATATATTATCTTCTAATAATGGGCAATGTTTTGTGTGCACCATTATTCAATGGCCTGATTTGGTATAAGAATATCTTTTCAAAAAAGAGTTCTCCCAGATAGAATCTGGCAATTGATTATACCAGGTCTAGTCTTTTATCTGGAACCTGGTACAAATTAGTTAGATGCCAATATGTAACGTTCAAGCATGAATACTATGGATAATAAGATAACAAATAAAGATGTAGCAAATAAAGCGATAGTTTTGCTCAGTGGTGGTCTCGATTCTGCAACAGTGCTCAGGTTGGTTGCCATTCAAGGCTACGAGATCTACGCTTTGAGTTTTAGTTATGGCCAGAAACATTCGATTGAGCTAGAGATGGCGAAGAAGCTGGCCTCAGCAGAGGTGGCTGTACGAGAGCATAAGATTCTCAATGTTGATCTTAAACCATTGGGTGGATCGTCCCTTACTGACGACCAGATGTCCATACCGAAGGCGCAGACCACAGCAGGTCATACCACAATAGGTCAATCTGTCGCCCCTACCGGTGTGGACGTTAATTCGATCAACCGGACGGAAACCCATATACCAAATACCTATGTTCCAGCCCGTAACACAATATTTCTTTCATATGCTATGGCCTACGCCGAAGTACGCAGAGCAAATCACATATTCATTGGGGCTAACGCAATTGATTACAGCGGTTATCCCGACTGCAGACCAGCTTATCTTAAGGCTTTTGAGAAAATGGCGAATCTTGGTTCTGTTATGGGTGTTGCGGGGGACGCTATCCATATACAGGCTCCACTCCTCTACCTTAACAAAAAACAGATTATTCAATTAGGATCAGCTATCATGGTAGATTATCAGAACACCAGCAGTTGTTACGATCCCGGCATCATAATCAATGCTGATGGTAGCCCTATTGTTAAAGCATGCGGAAGATGCGATTCATGTCGGTTCCGACTTAAGGGTTTTGCTGATAATGGCATGACCGATAAGGTGGAGTATAAAACGGAAGCATAATAATGGCCAGATCCAGAAAATGCCCAACCC
>CAIOSF010000279.1 GCA_903860855.1 uncultured Alphaproteobacteria bacterium
CATTCAAAACTGGTATTTCTGTCGTGCCATCTGCTCTCCTACTTGGAACAATTGGCTTCGCTGTGATCGCCTTGATGGATAGGAGGAGAGTCGTACCAATAGTGAGCAAGGAAATCAACGCTGATAGGAGTGAACAATAGGCTGGCAATATGGAGCAAATGCCACTAATACCATATGAATATAATAATAAATACAACCTTTACTAAGACTCAAGGATGGAGTACTATGCTATGTTAAGTTCTTTTTTTATATTAATTTTTATATTTAAATATTATATATGATCTCTTATAAAGTGAATGCAAAGGCATGTAAATCTGCGAAGGAGAAGCTGGTGCAGTCGGAGATGGGAGTAAAATTCAATCCCAAATATGCTATTATGGCATTAGCGGTTATGACATTACTTACATCTGGATGTACAAATGAGGCTGGCTACACCAATAAAACCAATGTAGGGACAGTGACCGGGGTAGTCCTAGGTGGGGTTGCCGGTTCTGCTTTCGGTGCTGGCAGCGGTAGGATAGCAGCTATAGCGGCCGGTGCGGCTCTTGGTGGTTTAGCTGGCAACGCATTCGGAGCATCTCTAGATAGAGTAGATTTTGCGTATCGTGATAGAGCCTTTAATTCTGCTATGGAGCATAATAGATCCGGTGCCTCATCAAGTTGGCAAAACCCTGATAGCGGCAACAGAGGGGCGATTATTCCAAGTAAGACCTATGTCAATCATGAGGGGCGGAATTGCCGGGAATATACTCAGATAGTGAGAATAGGAAATAAAATGGAAGAAGCTTTTGGCAAGGCTTGTAGGCGTTCTGATGGGTCTTGGGAGATATTAAGCTAGAATTTTTATAACATCTGGTTCCGAATGTGGCTATCTCGACTTCATGTAATACCAGTTACCCACATGGAATAGACGCAAGTCAAAGGCGAAGTGAAAGCAGTAGTTAAAAACAGGAACTGGATCATAAGGGCTGCGAGTGCTGTCAAGTGAAGTAAGGTAATCTTTGGGTAGAGAAAAGCTCTAGCAAGGTAAAGATTCGTATGAATATGCGTGAGGTGTTATAGCACATGAATTACAAGGCGGGAGGTGTGTTTGAGGCTGGCTATTATATAATTTATACAGAAAATGAAGAGCCGCATCCGCATTTAGCCTTGGCATTTGGATTATCAACTCTAAAATATGTACTGCCGAGATTTTCTATATATTGCAGTCTGCAATGAGCTAGAAATATAGCGGACGAACCATCGATGACTACGGATCCATCTAGAATTATATCATCATCTTTGCTGATGCTTTGATCAAACCCATACTTGTACTGAAAACCAGAGCAGCCTCCTCCTATGACTTCTACTCGGAAAAAACTACCAGGTTTTTCCTTTTGTAGTAACTGACTTATCCGTTTTTTAGCAGAATCTTCCACAACAAAATCGGTACTTAAGTCTGAATGGAAATCTATTTTTGTCACTAGTAATTCTGTGTTCATTATAAACTAAAGTTCAAGAGCTTTTGCTATTCTAGGCAGCTCTATTTTACACAATTTCTTGATCATGTACAGCATACCGGTTTTTCCATTTTTTAAATACCTATGTTTTGACTTGCTTATTTTATTAATCTGGTAATCGCTATCATATTTATTTAACATTGAACAACTTAATGTTAAATAACCCATAACCATGGATAAGGAGCAGCAAAACAACTGAAATAACAGATGATTATTTATTAGCTGTATAGGAAAACTTGCATTTTATGCTAGATAGAGGCGTTCGGATAATATACTAAATCATCCCAATGCCATCATGACTATAGATTCCACAGAAATGCAATAGACAAGTCGAAGACGAAGTCAAACTTTTTTGTTATGCTGCGAATGTAAGGGTATGAGCGTTAAACTAAATTGCAAAGGACCCTTAAACAATACCAAGTTCCCAGATGAAATGGACGGAGTCAAATGCAATAGACGCAAGCCAAACCGAATGTGAAGTCAAAGCTGCAGTAGTTAAAATCGGAACTTGGTATAAGGTCTTTCTACAGAGAGTTTTCTAGTAATCGTGTCTTGTTAGCCTCTTATTTAGCGCAATATTCTTTTCTGTACTCCATATTATCCGTCATGTATATCTTGACGATACCTCCATCATTAACAGCAGATATATTTTTGCCATGAGTTTTTGCTCTATAGAGGTCTGCATCTGCAGACTGCATGGTTTCGCTTAGGTTTGACGAGAGGGCCGTAATCCCTATACTACAAGTACACCTTACAATTCTTCTTTCTTTGTTGTAACAAACTATCTCAATTTCTTGGCTAATAAGAGATGTCACTATCTGATCTGCTATGTCACAAGCTGTTACTATATTAGTATCATTTAATATGGCTATAAATTCATCCCCACCGAATCTAATGCATACATCCGTAATCGATAGATGACTCAGGATTATTTTTGCTACTCTCTTTAGAGCCTCATCGCCCGCCCCATGCCCATACTCGTCATTGATACTTTTAAAGTTGTCTATATCAATCAATAAAAAAAACTTATTATCCTGAGCATCGATGGTCGCCAGATATTTTTCTAGATAATGACGGCTATTGAGCTGGATTAAAGAATCTATGTTTGATAAGTCAAGACTAGTTATATACTCCTGTTGTATTATAAGATTATAGACATGTCTTTTGATTTGGGTTTGGCATCTTACACATAGCTCGTTCTCTTCAACTGGTCCCATTATGCAATCGGTCACGCCCAACTCTAAAGCCTGAGCTATCTTATTGTTCTTCATCTCTCCATCAATTATAAGTAAGATAGGGAGGGAATTGATTCTATCATTATTTTTGATAACTAAGCAACTTTGAAGGAAATCTTGTATATTCATTAAGTTAATCACTATCAGCTTGAAGTTATCGTCTAAAGCTGCCGAACAGATTAGGTCATCTGCTGTTTTCTTTGTAACAGATGCCGGTCCATGTGTTGTTAGTGCGTTCCCTAGATTAGCCAGATGCTTGCTATCATCATCTAAAATTAGAACCTTAGCATCTTCTATATTCCTCATATTACGCCAACCAAGAAACCCTATTCTGTCAAGGGCTCTAGAGTTTGCATAAAGAGCTTCGCTCATTTTCTTGAGCTTTAATAAGGCTTTCATTCTTATTAATAATAAACCCATAGCAATTGGACGATGCAAAAACTCATCGGCCCCAACTTCTTCCCCTCACTTTTTCTTCTGGTCTATTTAGGGCTGTAGTGATGATAATAGGGACATTGACCATTTTTGGTAGGGTTCTAATCAGCCTAATAGCGTTAAACCCATCCATTCCTCTCATGACAGCGTTCATTAGTATAATATCTGGATTTATTTCAAGGGCCATCCTAACTGACTCTTCGCCACTATTAGCCGTAAAAACCGTATAATACTCCCTCTCCAATTTATTTTGGAGTATTTGCAAATTTAATTGGGTATCGTCTACTATTAAAGCTCTACCAGTCACAATTATATAAGTCGCTCTATGTGTTAGCTCTATATCAACTATATCGATATATCGGCTATATGATGTTTCGATGATAATGCAAGTTCTCTAAAATATGCAACAAGTTTTTCAGTTATTTTGCAAACATAGATTGTTATACTCAACCAAGTTACCTTACGCAATGATTAGAAAAAATAAGGAAAAGCGGCGGAAGTTGATGCGTTTATGATATTATAGCATGTGGATATCGAGACATATACTCAATCTATATAGTGATTGCTTATTAGTCGACAAGTAAGGCTGGTGTTAAGTGAATGCTGGGCTTTCTAACGCACCCTATGCACCGTTTTTGAAAAAAACCTCATAAAATCTGGTCAAAACCAGCATAGTACCTGTTGAGTGAAGTCCAGGAATTTTGTGGCTTTCAGCATTGCCTTGCGTAAGGTGAGTTATACCAGTTCCCGCTTTTAACTACTGCCGCTTTGACTTGCGTCCATTACATGCGGCTTGTCTATTGTATTTTACTCTGTCCATTTCATGTGGGAGACTGGTACTTAAATATGGTCACAAAAAAAAGGGGATATATGAGAGTTTGATTTAAGAGTGTGCAAAGCATAGCCACTGCCGTCGCTTCTACGCAACCTAGCACCAGCCAGGCCTTACACACTGAACATGCCGATTTCGAAATAGTGCGCTCTCCTAATGATGAGACGTGCACCTCGGCAAAGTATAAAGCTATATAGGGCGGCATGAACACCCCATACATTCTGATAACTCGGGATTCCACAGTATGCAACCCAAGTTATTGTTCCATGCACAAGACGCAACCATCCGCAGTCTAGTCACAATAGGCTAAAACGCAAGAACACGAACCGGTACACATCGAGTATCCGTGGAGTGTACCGTCATGAAACATTGGAAAAAGGAGTATCGCCGTGCAGAACACTAAATCAAATTACTATGCATAACCTATTCGGCGATCTTTGTTACATCCCTACGGTTTTGCTTCCAAGCTTCTTCATCATGACCTTGGACTGCTGGTCTTTCTTTTCCATAGCTTACAGTTCCTAAGCGATCAGCTGAAACACCTTTCTGAACAAGATAGTGTTTAGAGCTATGAGCGCGACGCTCACCCAGGGCCAAGTTATACTCCCTTGTTCCTCTTTCATCAGTATGGCCTTCAATCACGAACCTATTGTTAGCGTTCTGCTTCATGAAAGAACTCTGCTTATCCAACGTCTCCTTCGCTTCTTTTGAGAGAGCTGAGCTGTCAAAAGCGAAGAAAAGCCTATCTCCAACTTTGTTCAATTCATTCGACGCTCCTCCCATAGCTATATCAGCGGGGACGACAGAGGACGAGCCACCACTTCCAGCAACCTTATTGCCGCAAGAACAAGCCGTTAACAACACCGCTACACAAGCTGTAGCAAGAAATCTTTTCATTCTTAACTCCTAATATCAACATATTATTTATAATTAAATCCCAACTATGCCACCAAGAAAACCAAAACGCGAATACTATAACACCAAACTACTATACACTTCTGCATACAAGTTCACAGCACTACCAAACCTCAGATCTAGCACTTCGTCACGTACCTGCTGATAACTATCAATTAAACACGTACCTTAGTACTCATCTCTTGTTCTTCTTGCTCCAACCTCAACTGCATTTGCGTAACGTAAAATGATACACAAGGGCGTCCCAATATTATGAGCACGTTCGCCATTAGAGAACCTAAATCCCTATTGCCTTCACAGCCCTTAGCCAATCCAATCAACAAAACTGATAAATACTGCTACTTGAAAAATCAAGCAAACCAAAAAACCAAGCCTAAAACTGGAAGCGAGTTCAAGTGAAAGTCTCTCCATGACTACCTGTTCCTCATAATACCCCAACCCAAAATCTAAGCAAAAGAAAAATCTTAACAGTTCGCGAAATTGGTACTAAATAGACAAAAGAGTAATCTAATTGCAACAAGTTATGTATCTTATTTTATTGTTAAGATCTACAATCTTTAATATCTTTTTGTGGACATGGACGGTCATCTACGGTGGGTTGGCCTTTCCAGCCGGTCTGATATACCCAAATTTTATCAAAGGCGGCACTATGACCAGGATATGGGCATTAGTGATAATCAAAGCGCTACGAATTATATGTAATATAGATTATAAAATATCTGGTCATCATCTTCCACAGGACTCAAGATTCATTGTGGCATGTAAGCACCAATCTGCTTGGGAGACTATATTCTTTCTTTATTATATTAATAATCCAACATATATTCTAAAAAAGGAATTGCTATATTTGCCAATATATGGCTGGCATTTAAAAACAAACGAGATGATAGCGATTGATAGATCAGCTGGAGCAGCTGCTTTGCTCTCTGCCATGAGGGGTGTCAAACGTGCTCTTGCTCACGGTAGGTCGGTTGTGATTTTTCCAGAGGGGACGAGAGTCAAGCCAGGTGAATTGAGAGAATGTACCTCTGGTATAGCGGCGATCTATCAGATGGTTGCGCAAGATCATCCCGTGATCCCTGTGAGTTTGGATTCCGGCAAGTATTGGGGTAAGAATGCGTGGGTGAAATACCCTGGCATCATAGATGTCTATATTGGCGAACCTTTATTGCTAGGAATGAACAAAGGCGAGATTTTGCAGAAGGTTAAGGATGGAATTAACGTGATTATTTAAATCAGAATTCGTGCATAAGTCCATGATAAGAAGAAATATTAAGTTTGCTGTTGATCATCTTAAAACGCATCTTTATCCTCCTTGCTGTTTATATTGTCGCGGTGACAACATTCTTAGCTATAATGATTTGTGTATAGATTGTGCATAAAAATAAACTACGTGAACGTACATATAATCAAGCCGGCCTTCTAGCGCAATCTTTGGGTAAATTAACTACAACTCAGTGCTTAATAGATTTTTTTAATAATAGATACAACAATCAAAAACTCAGAGTAGCCTATCTTTTTCTGGTAGGGCAGAAAATGTGAGGGGTATCTTTGTTACAAACCCGAAATATTATAGGGATGATAGTAAAACTACCAAGATTCCTCGGTCAATTTCAATTATAGTTGTGGATGACATTATCACAACTGGTGCAACGATGCTTTCTTGTATGGATGCTATAAAGTCATCTTTTAAGAAATATCCTAGATATGATAGAGTCAGGGTCTATGGTCTAAGCATAGCTCATACCACCAGTTCCTATTTTTAGATCGTGAAATGCAAGCAATGAAAATGTAATTAGTAGGGTCTGTCATCAATCGAACCACCAGATCCCGAAGAATAATGGTATACATATATGACGAAAGTAATTGTAATAGAAAACCTATACCTTTTTCATTAACCTAAGAGAATAGGTTTTTACCTGTCATCTCCGTTGGTTTCAAGAGTCCCATTTTAGCTAGTATAGTTGGAGCTACATCACCCAAACCACCATCAGATTGAAGTATGTGTTTGTGTTCACCAACATAGATAAACGGAACAGGATTGCAGGTATGGAAGGTGTGTGGTTGGTTGCTGCTACCATCAAACATTTCTTCAATATTGCCATGATCGGCTGTAATAAAGAGTTCTGCCTTTTGATCCCTAGTCACTTTGAGAATCCTTCCCATGCATTCATCCAGTACTTCACATGCTTTAATTGCTGCTGGGATATTGCCAGTATGTCCAACCATATCTGCATTTGCGAAATTAACGCAGATAAAATCATATCTACCTCCTTTAATCGCGTCGCACAAGGCGTCACAAAGTTCATAAGCTGACATTTCTGGGCATAGATCATAGGTTGCTACATTGGGTGATGGTATTAGTAGTCGGTCCTCATGCCCATATGGTTGATGCCTTCCTCCGTTGAAGAAGAATGTGACGTGGGCATATTTTTCTGTCTCCGCTAGTCGGAGCTGAGTTTTGTTATTGTTCGCCAAGATTTCACCCAATGTATTGATTATTGTGTTCTGAGGCAGTAGTATATTTCTGGTTGATGATGGTCCGTAGTCCGTCATGCTGATAACCTTAGGCTCTGGTATTCTTGCTAACAATATTTCAATTAGTTGTTTCATTCTATCGGCGCGAAAATTTAAGGTAATGATTAGGTCGCCAGGAGCAATGCCGTGATAATCCTTATGGGTAGTCGGTAAGATGAATTCGTCATGCCTATTTTGGGCATATGATGCTTCGATAACATCCGTTGGTTTTAAAAAAGGCTCGTTGCTACCAATCCCATTCATTATCGCTTGCGCTGCCAGCTCTGTTCTTTCCCAGCATTTGTTTCGATCCATGGCATAATACCTACCAATTACCGTAGCAAAATTGTCTTGATACAAGCTCTTTGCTAGATACAGTAAAGAGCTTTGAGGTGCAACATCTCTACCATCGGTAATTGCGTGAATATAGAATCTAATGCCGCCTTCCTCAAGGAGAGAGCAAAGATAGTTTATGTGATCAATATGAGAATGCACTCCACCAGGTGAAAATAGTCCGATAAGATGTATGGCTTTTCCTCCGTTCTTTGCTTCTTCCATCGCTACCTTCAGCATATTATTGTGTTTGAAAGAGCCATCTGCAATCGCCTTATTAATTCTTGGTAAATCCTGCATAATGATTCTGCCGCTTCCTATGGTTAAGTGACCAACCTCGGAATTGCCCATCTGATCGGACGGCAACCCGACCTTTGCTCCACTTGCTCCAAGTGTGGTATATGGATAAGTCGAAAATATTTTATCAAAGTTTGGTGTATTAGCTAAATGCCAGGCATTGTAGGGGGAATGGGATGGGTTATATCCCCAGCCATCCAAAATACAAAGAATGAAGTTTTTGCTTCTGGTCATTTGTTGTTATTTGATCTATCAGATTTATAAACCAATAATTAGCATATGAATGTTCGCCGAGATAGGTAATTTTGCTCTCAATTCTGGACTGATAGTAGATCTGTTAATATTAGCTGGTATGATATATGGCCATGATGCAAGCTCATTATACAGAAGATGCTGGATAGTTATGGCCACAGGGATCGCCTTCTGCCTTCAAGCCGCAGCCATGATTTCTCTCATCATCTGTCACTTAAAATCCGATATGTCAGTTCTCAATGTTGTTCTTCATTCTAGCGTGGATAAACCGACGATATATAAGATCGCTGGAGCTTGGGGAAGTCATGAGGGTTCCATGCTGTTGTGGAATGCGTATCTCGCTTTCTTTGTCCTAATTATGAGTCTCACACTGAAGAAGAATAGGTTGTACGTGATAGCAATAGGTATCCAAGTGGCATTCTGCGCTTATTTCACTGTCATTGCTTTATTTACCAAGCCATTCGCCCGGATCTTCCCTCCAACATCTAGGGGTATGGGAATGAATGCCGTGTTGCAGGATGTGGGTTTAGCTCTTCATCCCCCTCTACTCTATTTAGGTTACGTTGGTTGCTCAGCTTTATTTGCCATCGCAGCGGCCTGTGGATTTTCGATATTATTCGGATTTGGGAATGATAAGTTAGGATCTAGTACGGTCAGGATCAAAGAGATAAGTGCATATATAAGAACAGCCATGAGGCCGTGGGCCTTGTTCAGCTGGGGCTTCCTTACCATAGGCATTACCCTCGGCAGTTGGTGGGCCTACAGGGAGGTTGGATGGGGTGGATATTGGTTCTGGGATCCGGTTGAGAATGCATCCTTCTTACCATGGGTAGCTCTGACGGGATTGCTGCACGGATTGAAGGGGGGATCAATGCGTAATGTGGTGGTTTTTGGGATGATGCCATTCATATTGAGTGTAGGTGGTACTTTTTTGGTCAGATCTGGCCTGATATCATCAGTTCATAGCTTTGCCAGTGATTCGACCAGGGCTTTGATCGTGTTATATCTATTGGTTGTGATGTTGGTGTGTCTGGTATCTATATGGCTGAGGATGACATTAAGTAACAATAGCAGTATCTATAATGGAAAATCCTATTCATCGAGTCAAAGCCAGGTAACAATCTGTATTAGCATGATATTGTTCATCACTCTATTTGGTACAATATACCCACTCGCCTTCGAATCCTTCTATGACCATAGCATATCGGTTGGTAGTCGATACTTCAACTATTACGTGAACCCTATATTCCTACTTATGGCCTGTCTTGCCATGTTTGTTCATTGGAAAATGTTGGTATCAGAGATCGTGTACACAGCTGACACAACCACACTAAGGAAAAAGCATATATTTCTTAGTCTTGGAATCATTACATTTTCACTGATAATTCTGGTGTTTTACTGGCAAAAACATGGTTGGGTTCAATGGTTGATTGATCCATATATCCAGCTCCTGTCCTCTTCCGGTATTATTATATCCATCTCTTCGCTTATGATACTTCTGGCCTATGGGTCTTGCTATGGCTACAGAAAATGGAATGCTTCATCGAAAAGCGAGTGGATCATCAAGATAGACTCAGAGCAAGCAAAGGCGAGACCATTGATGTTTATTGCTCATGCTACTTTTGTCATGACAGTTTTTGCAATTTCAGCATGTAGTTATGGATCAATCGAGAGGCAACAGGCTCTATGTATTGGTTGTAGTATGGAAATCAATGGCGTTACCATTGTGTTGCAAGACATAGAGCACATGGTCGGACCGAATTATTTATCTAAGATTGCAAAGATAATGGTATATAATAAGACCGCTCGCTATGAGCATGGCGGTAGTAGTGATAAAAGCGGTGGAGAACATCCTATAGCTAGAGTTAATCCAGAATTACGCTTCTTTCCAACTGAAAAGCAAATGACGGTTGAATCAGATATAATGCACTCTGCTTTCTACGACCTTCACGTTAGTACTAGTGAAATTGGCAATAACCCGGAACTTTTAGTCAGGGCGTATTACAGGCCGATGATAAGTTGGCTATGGTTTGCTGGTATTATTACGGGAGCATGCGGCATCATGCAAAGTATTTTTACATTCTATAGACACTATCAGATAACAACAAGTTATACCAGTTCCCGATTTTAACTACTGCCTCTTTGACTTCGTTTCCAGCTTGTCTATTGCAATTGGAAATTGGTACTACAATTAATCTATATTGGATAGTCATTGTATAGATGTGTAGTGGCGCGCCCGACAGGATTTGAACCCATGGCCTTTAGATCCGTAGTCTAACGCTCTATCCAGCTGA
>CAIOSF010000280.1 GCA_903860855.1 uncultured Alphaproteobacteria bacterium
TTCATATTATAAAGATTGGTCACTATACTCCTCCCCCCGCTCTTCATAACCACTAAAACATGATAGAATGCTCCAAGAATGTGGAGCATAATGCAAACAATAAGGACATCTGAAAATAGCTCATGACCTTTCCAAAATATTTTAGACAAATCTGCATTCCTCTCCAGAGCGCCTATGCTAAACAAACCATAAAATGGTACTGGCTTGCCAGATGTGATTGATCCAGCTATTCCACTGATTGGCATAGCGAACATGAGAAAATAGAGAAGAAAGAAATTAGCTTTAGCTAAAACGATCTGCCATAATGGCATAGAATGTGATGGAGATTGATTAAGAAGGCGCCAGATAAATCTAAGCAGGGCCAAAGCCAGCAAAAGCACGCCGGTTGATTTATGGATGAAGTATATATCAATCTTGACAAATGACGCCATTGCTACAACTCCCGGATAATACATAAGAGCAAACATAAAAACTATGAGCACCGCCATAACCCAATGAAAGATCTTTGCCAAAGTCCCATAACCACTTTTACTATTTTTTAATGTCATAATCTGCGCCCATTTAAGTTGAAATGCTCCAATGCTGATTATCATAATATTAAGTTTCTGATAATACCAGTTCCCCATATGAAATGGACGGAGTCAAAGGCAATAGACAAGGAAAGCGAAGTTAAAGCAGGAGTAGTTAAAAGCGGGAACTGGTATAAACAAAGCGGGGAGAATGTCCCCCAAGAGATTAAATAAAGTTAGGATGACGTAAAACTTAAAATTGCCTACTATCTTTAACTGATTGACGCATAGAGATACACCCTCTACCGTACATTGCATTATTATAATATATGGGTAACAACAGATGCAGAATAGTAATAATCATGATAACAACTTTATAGAAAATCAATCAACAATCTCTCTAAAAGGTAGTGATAGCGAGAAAGAAACACCATTAGAAAAGAAAAAGCAAATGGAAAACATAAAGATAATAACGAGTAGTCCTCATCTGCATGATAGTAAGAAAGATGATATCGATATAAATAAGCCACGAACTAAAGGACTTAATAGAGGTTAAACAAAAAGAACAAGAAAAAATTACAACCAATAATACAATATTAATGGTCAATTCTACTACTTTATCTCTAGGTAATAATGCAGATCTGAAAGTTTAGCCTACCTGAGAAGATGGGCAATATAGGTGAGCAAGCATGGCAGATAGATTTAAAAAAAAGACCTGATATAATAGCAAAAATGACCGAAAAAGGCGATGTACAAGGACTAGAGACCATTTTAAATTTAGCGATTAAGAATGGTGATCTTGAGATCGTGAAGAAGATGATGGATCCACACAGCTATAAGTTACCACCACAAGAGATATGCATGAAAATTTTTGAAGCTTTCGCTGCTAGTAAATTCACCAGCCAAGATGATATTATTAGCAATCAATGCAGACATCTAACGATGAGAGGACCGGTGGCCTATTATACATTAACCAAACATCTCGAAGACGCTACTATCAGAAAAGCTGCATCTTTGGTCATGGAAGCGGTAAAAGATATTGAGGCACAAGGCGTAAATATATGGGTCGGACAGCACAATAAGCTGGACTAGGAGCGATCCCAATACTTTGATTTCTAAATAATACCAGGTACCAATAGTACTTTTTATAATGACTTTATTATTCGTGCAATGCAGCAGAGGCACCAATATCTAATGGGCTGCTGTCGTCAAGTTTATCGGTTTCACCAAAGACTCCACCTATACAATCTGCAATTTTATCTACTGCTTTATTGACCGTATATTATATCGCAGCGTCTCCGAATGATTCCAGCAAAAGACTCATCTCTGCTTCAACGAAGTCGCCGTGAATTCTTACAGGCAATCCACATGGATATCCCATGACGTCAATGGCCTGAACCGTTATCCAATTAATGAGTAGACCACCTCGACTCATATTAAGAGCCGTGCAACCGCCCAATGTCCCTAAAAAATCATCACCAAAACCAAAGTCATATATGGTATTAGCGACCCCCAGAAAACCTTCTTTAGCGAAGCCGGCCGCCGCCATGCCATAAGGTCAATTTCCTAAAGCAGACTGGGCCATACTGCTACATATATTGGCAAAATCTATTTATGTAATGCTCACAATAGATAGAGACTAGCGATTAAATATAAAAATTACTATAAGATTTTATGAATATTACGATAACACTAACCCAAACGGGTAATATCGCAGCATCTCGACATATTTCTAAATTCAAATCCATATCGTTCCGCTTGCAATGACAAGCCGACTCTAGTCCCTTTACTTTGCACATATTTACAAATATAACAGCTCAACCACCCATCAATCACTGCGTAATTTTCACCCTATGGATCCAAAAATATTAAAGCTCTCTAATGGTATCACTCTCATAATCGACCACATGCCCCAAATTGAGAGCGTCAGCCTGCGCGTCCTATGCAAAGCTGGCAGCAGATACGAAACCCCTGACAATGCCGGCATAGCTCATTGTATAGAGCACATGAACTTCAAGGGAACGATTAGAAGGAGCGCAAAGCAAATTGCCGAAGAATTTGATATGATCGGAGGTTATCTCAATGCTTATACAGGCAGAGAGAGGACCGTCTATTATGCCAAAGTTTTAAAAGATGATCTGCCATTAGCTGCCGATGTCCTATCTGATATTATGTACAATTCCGTTTATGATCCAGATGAACTCAAGAAGGAGAAAAATGTGATTTTACAAGAAATAGCCGAAGCTCATGATAACCCAGACGATGCCTTGTTCGATATGATGCAGGAATCATTATATCCAAATAGCTCTATGGGTAAACCTATCGCTGGCAGCAAAGAATCAGTCCTATCTTTAACCAAGCAAAAGATAGTAGCCTTTCTGGACTCATTCTATCAAAGTAACAATACAATCATTGGTATATCAGGCAATTTCACCGAGACCCAGTTACTTGATCTAATTGAAAGCAAGTTCGCAAACAACACTGCTCCGGCCAGTGAGCGAAGTGTTATCAACATGAGTGATGAACAAACCAAGGATGAAGCCAAGAGGAAAGATCGAAGGGATGGCATGGACACTAACTTCAAGAGAGAAACAGATAAGCCCACATATCATGGAGGTGATACAAGAGAGGTCAGAGAGATAGAGCAAGCTCACCTTATCCTAGCCTTTGATGGAGCGTCTTATCGGGCTGAAGACTACTATATCCAGCAAGTGGCAGCATTGATAGCTGGAGGGGGGATGTCATCAAGATTATTTCAAGAAATAAGAGAAAAACGCGGCCTTGCTTACAGTATAGGAGCATTTTGCTCTAGCTATACAGATTGTGGCATTTGGGGTGTGAGCGCCGTGACTGGTAATCAAGATCTGAACGAGCTCATTACCGTCACAATAGAACAGTTGTTAGAGCTAACTATAAAAATTGATGAGGATGAGTTGCGGAGAGCAAAGGTCCAGATTAAATCAGGTGTTCTGATGGCCCAAGAAAGTTCTTCTGGTAGAGCAGAAAGGATCATAAGCAATTATGCGATATTTGACCGCTTTCTCTCCTTAGATGAGATAATGGAATATATAGATGCTATAGATATAGCTATGGTTGCGCAAAAAATAGGACAAATCATAAAGGGCAGCAGGATCTCCGTTGCAGGATTAGGTAATATTAAGTCTATGATGGATTATGATGTGATTGCAAATAAGCTGCGTGGATGAGATACTGTTGATGACAGCAAAGCGATAGGGGGTCTCTCTCAGATCTCTGTGAAGGGGCGTCTCGCCATGAAGTATTGGTTACCGTTAAAATGATGTATCAATCTGGTTTATAGTTAGTTTTATGAATCTTAAAAGGATAACCAAGGGGGATAGGTATCGGTAGTTTTTATAATCAACCGACTGAATGCTTGTAAAAAAATGACGATTATCAAAATGTAATGATTGGTAATCCGTCAAGTGCAATTATGGATTATTTATCATTTGGATATAGTGACGAGTTCATTATCAGATGAAGCGGTGGGCCATACGGAATGAATGACATATCAAGGCATATTTAAAGATGAGCTTGGAAAGACAAAGCATAGGTCTTTGGATTGTTTTAAATTAAATTACTATATTTTGAAGTTATGGCAAAAGCATTAGTATTAAATAGGCAGGAGCAGAGATTCGTCGTAGAGGATAGGCCGAGATTACAGCCCGAAGGCGAGCAAGTTCTGGTTAAGCACTTGTCTATAGGCTTGAATGATATGGATATAACCGACTATCATGACGAGAATGGCCCGCACATCTTGGGTTATGAGGGGTGCGGAGTCATAGAAGCCCTGGGACCTGACGTAAAAAATTGGTCAGAAGGGGATGTTGTTGCTTATATCACAAGAGAACCAGGTTCCTTTACCCAAATGCGCTGCGTTCACAGTAAGCTGTTGGTGAAGAAACCTGATGATATAGATCATAGAATTGTATCAGCTACCTTTCTCAAAGGGCTTTTAGCCCATGCCGTTACCGCAAGAGCCTTTGTAGTGCGTGGCGGCATAAGGGCTTTGGTTCATGATATATGTAACAGCACATCCCAGATAATAGCTCAGTTCGTCAAGAATCGCGGTGGTATGGTAATAGGAACTGTACCAGTTGACAGCATGAAGGAGTTAGGAGCTCATATTGGTTGTGATTCGGTTGTAAATTATAACTCTGATAGCTATACCAAGGAGATTATGAGCTTGACTCATAACCTAGGGGTCCACGTTGTATACGAGAATATGGCAAATAGGATGCTGAAGAGATCGATAAATTGTCTCAGCAACTTCGGCATGCTCCTGTGTTATGGCGGATCGGTTGAATCAATCCCATATAGCGCCATAACCCGCAAATCCATTTTTTTTACCGCTCCCTCTGTATTTGACTATAAAGGAGTAAGCCGCAATGAATTAATTCTGAGCGCTAATGATGTGTTTCAGATGATTCGCGATAAAAAACTAATGGTTCGCTATCGCGAGTGCACTTTTGTTCAAGTTGTGGATGCAATGACCGCTATTGAAACCGGTAAAATTGACGATTCCGTTGTGATTATGCCTTAAAGCCTCATAGTAAACTATTTACCCATGCCCTATAATAAATTAGTTTACTGATCCATACGAAGTCACACCAAGCTCCATGTTAAGTCATGAGGCAGTTATTTGTATAAGTATATAAAAAAATTAGAGGTAGAATGTTATTTGGCACAGATGGAATCAGAGGCACTGTAAACTCCTATCCAATGACCCCAGACATAGCCCTAAAGTTGGGTATGGCTGCAGGGGTTTATTTCGGTAAACGCGATAATCTTGGTGGGGTTAGCTCAGTCTCAAACCAGAAAACTTCTAGTCATGAAAGACAAAGAACCGTTATAGCAAAAGATACCAGGTTGTCTGGCTATCTAGTAGAGCCAGCCATCACATCAGGATTGATATCAGTTGGAGTTGATGTAATTCTCGTTGGCCCTATGCCCACCCCCGCTCTTTCAATGCTGGTCAAGTCATTAAGGGCTGATTTTGGACTCATGATCACTGCATCCCATAACCCTTACTATGACAATGGAATTAAGATCTTTGATCGAAATGGTTTTAAACTATCTAACGAATGCGAAATAGCCATCCAAGATCTAATGCTGAGTTTTTCCAATGCCATATGCGGTAACAAGAGCAGCTATGATTGTTTGCATGGAGTCTTGGTCACCCCCGACAGACTTGGTAGAGCGTCCAGGCTCGATGATGCTCCGGGGCGTTATATCGAATATGTAAAGAATACCTTCCCCAAATTTCTTAGCCTGAGAGGGATAAGAATAGTGTTGGATTGTGCAAACGGAGCTGCATACAAGGTTGCCCCTAGTATTTTTAGCGAGCTAGATGCAGATGTCATTGCAATGAATTGCGAACCCAATGGCCTCAATATCAACAGTAATTGCGGATCAACTTACCCTCATGGTTTGTGCACAAAAGTAGTAGAAGTCGGAGCCGATATTGGTATAGCACTTGATGGCGATAGCGACCGCTTGTTGATCTGCGATGAAACTGGTAATGTTGTCCATGGCGATGTAATCATAGGATTGATCGCTATGTCTCTGCATGACGCTGGGTCCCTTACAGGTGGAGGGATAGTTGTAACCAACCTATCCAATATGGCCCTTGATGCTTATCTAAACGAACATGGAGTAGAAGTATGGCGCACGGGAGTAGGTGACCGCCATGTTGCCTCCGAGATGAGGCGAAGGGGATGCAATTTCGGTGGAGAGCAGTCTGGTCATATCCTCTGTGCTAATCATAGCACAAGCAGCGATGCGATCGTGGCCGCCCTACAAATATTAGCTATATGTATTAGCTCGAGTCAAAAAGTTAGCGAACTGTGTCAGCTATTCCAAGCTTATCCTCAGTTACAAGCGAATATTGGATGCGGTGATGATAATCCATTGGACAAAGACTCCGTTAAAACAAAATTAAATGAGCTGCAGAGCACTAATCACCACTTGCGCTTTATGGTCAGGAAGTCTGGAACTGAGAACAAAATTAGGATAATGGTTGAAGGAAGAGATGCAAAAGAAGTGGAGATGATGTTAAGAGAGATAGAGGAGATAGTTACTAACTGTGGAACATGATATATCTTACTACAAAATCCTAGCAACTTTATTAATAACCCTCGCTTTGGCCGGGCTATCTCTTTATGGTTTGCGTTTTGTCATTGACTTCTTTCGTGCTAAGATTCTACCTGATAAGAATACGAAAGAACCTCTCAATAGCATATCAATATTGCAGCATAAATACATCGACAATAAGAGAAAAATCATAGCAATCTGTTATCGAGACAACACATATCTCTTATTACTCCAAGACGGGGCCCCTCCAACTGTATTAGACACTCTGCGAAACGGCCTATGAAGCTGACTTATATATGAATCAATTTAAATTATGCGTAATTCTTGGATATTGTTTGTATGTAAATCAAAAAACATCGATTATATCGAAAATAGTTATTGACCGTTCTCACGGGATGATATCTCCCCTATAAGGGTTTAAATCGCTATCTTCCAATATTCCCCATGACGAACCTCCCCCTCCATATATTTAGATATATCCATCATATTCGCTTATCTAATAGGTTGCTTGATCGTTGGTTTTTACAAATCAAGGAAAATCAATAGCATAGCAGAATATACCTTGGGGTGGCAAAAATTTTCCAACGATTGTCATAGTTTCAACCATCTTTGCTACTTTTATTAGTGCATCATCGACTATGGGGATAGTTGAAAAAGTATACAGCTTAGGGTTATTTTTTGCTATTACATCTCTTTTTGTGCCTCTATTTTGGCTCATTATGGTCCAGATTTTCGGTAAAAATATTGATCAGTTCAAGGGATGCTTGTCTGTAAGTGATATTATGGAAAAGCTATATGGTCGCATCGGCAGATGGATCACAAACATATGCGCAATGTTCTTATCAATTGGAGCCGTTGCAGTTCAAGTACTAGCTACTGGTTATATATTTCACTATTTCCTAGGTATCTCACAACTAAATGGTAGCTTGCTGGGAATGGTAGTATTGGTTTTTTATTCAGCTTTTGGAGGAATTAGAGCCGTTGCTCTTACCGATGTTTTTCAATTTTTTGTATTTTTTATAGCTATACCGACCGCCTGCATCATTGCGTTAGATGATATTGGAGGATTTACTGGTTTGATCAGGAAGTTGCCAGCAGATCATTTGACAATCAGTCTCTCAAATCAAAATATATGGTTATTTTTGAGTTGGGTATTCTACGCTCTTCTTCCCCTTGCATCTGGTGCATATGTGCAGAGATTCCTGATAGCAAAAGACTCTAAGCAGTTGATGAAATCTTTGAAGGTTATTGCGGTAATCCACCTCCCTCTCGTGATGTCCAGTTGCCTCATCGGCTTCATAATTAAAGCAACAGTTCCAGATATAGATCCGAATACCGCTTTTGTCTATTTTATAGGCAAATACCTTAATGTAGGAATAAAAGGTTTGATGATCACCGGAATGCTGGCGGTAATAATGTCAACAGCTGATTCTTGGTTAAATACAGCCAGTATACTTTGTGCTCATGATATCTGGCCAAGGCTCTTCCCCAATACTACAGATAAACAAGAGGTTAATATTGCTCGTCTAGCTACATTCGCGATAGGTATATTTGCCATATTCATAGCCCTAATGGAAAAAGGAATAATGGAATTGTGTTGGGCTATTGCCAATTTTTGGGAGACATTCATACTCATACTGTTAGCAGCAGGATTTTTAAAATTCAGAACCAATAGTAAGTCATTTATTACTTCATTCGCAATGGCATTATCGTTTACATGCTTTGGAGCGTACACCGAGGGAGAATTTGCGACAATAAGCCTAGCTTTGGGATGTATAGGAAGTGCAATAGGTTTGTTTGGGATGCATTGTTATCAGATATGCACTGGAGGTATAGTGTTAGCGCCTAAGGTTGCTAAGGTTTACTCTGTTGGTTCTATAGAAAGACTGTTTAATCTTGGTTTGGTCCGGTTCATCCAACGTAGGTTCGAAGAACAACGCCCACAATTCTGGCCTTTGACCGTCTTCGTAGTGCTTGGCTGTGTAATGCCATTGTTTTTTGTTCATGGCACTCATGATTTGATGATCATCGGGGCAATCGCGGTAACATTGTGCTTTTTCCTTCATTTTCTTAGTTATTTCCCTCAAAAAATCCAGGATTATCAGTCATTGTTTTGGTATGCAACCCTAACCTTTTGCTGTCCATTCATGGCTAGTTATCAGATATTAGCCAACCATTATCAGATATTTTGGTTATTGAATGGCCTATTCGTTATGATTTTCCTTGGAATTTTCGTCGATTGGCTCAGTTACCTGATGATTTCAGTCTTAGGTATAACTGCTGCTTATTTATATCATAGTTGCTCATCCATGGGACATGGCGAAATAGTGGTAATATCATATACTAGTTATTTCGTAGCTTATTATTACGTTATCGCCTCCGTCATCTTTAAAATCATCAAAGAAGAACCAAAACCAAAGCCAGAAAGAAAAAAACTCCTCAGCGATACAACAGCTAGAGATATTATGGAACCATTTGTTATTTCACAAGTAGCCCTTGAAGCTTTGCAACTCATATTATCAAGAAGAATTCAGGTTGCTAAGGATAAAGATGAAGAAAAACTAAATATTAAGATAGATAGAGACGATTATAAGTACTTAAAAGATATGGCTGATGGTATGCTTAGCCTAGCAAAAAGAGGAGAAAGAACTCTCGACATGCTACTGATCTCTCTGGAAAATAAGATAACAGCAAATGACATAGGGACATATTCAATGGTCGGCTGTGTAAAAGAGGCGATAACAGACTATAGTTTGGAAGATACTGAGCAAATCAAGGATGTGATCATTGAGATCTGCTTAGGAAAGAGTAAAGCAGGAGATAATCAGGTTTATTTCACAGACAAAGGACCTGGTATAGATAAGGACAAAATCCATAACATATTTGCTGGTTTAAGGACAGAAGGCTCGTCTGAAACTGGTATAGGCCTGGCTTTCTGCCGAATGGTCATGGATGAAATGGGTGGAACTATTGAGTGCGAGTCTGAGGTGGGGAAATATACAACGATCACCCTGACTTTCCCACCCGTCGTCTTCGCTGCGGGAGACGGTAAGAGTTGAATGGTGGGAAGAAGCGATACCAAAAACAAGTTCAAGATGACCATCTACATATTTTTCGGATCACCTATATACCATCGCTTAGTGGATTGATATCAGCCAGCTGGTAAGCGGCCTTTGTCGTATTGGCCAATAGGCAGGCCACGGTCATTGGCCCCACTCCCCCTGGTACAGGCGTGATGAACGAAGCTCTATGATAAGCTGAATTAAATTCTACATCGCCACAAATTTTCCCATCCTCCATTTTGTTTATACCAACATCGATCACACATGCACCGTCTTTAATCCATTCACCTTTGATCATTTCTGGTCTCCCAGCAGCAACGACCAAAATATCAGCTTTATGGCACATTACTGTTAAGTGGGATGGATCAGAAAGGGAATGGAGGACCGAGACGCTACAGTCTTCGCGCAGTAGCATAGACGCCATAGGTCTACCAACTATCATTGATCTTCCTATGACAACGGCCAACTTACCTAATAGATTGGGGATATATTGCTTCAGTAAATACATGATCCCTTGGGGCGTACATGGCTCAAGCGATGAACGCCATGAGTGTAGCATTCCAACATTCTGCGGAGTAAAACCGTCTACATCTTTGTTTGGATCTATGGCATCAAGGATTGAGCTTAGGTTTATTTGGGGAGGTAAAGGCAATTGAACAAGTATTCCATGTACTCTTTCATCGTAATTGAGTTGAGCAATCACTTCGAGAAGTTGATCCTGTGTTATGTCTTCATTGAGTGAGTGTATTGATGAATTGATCCCAACCTCTCTTGCTCTCTTTGCTTTTAGACGCACATACATGGTGCTAGCTGGATGTTGTCCAACTATGATAACGGCCAAGCCTGGAGTCACCTTGTGTTGCGTGGATAGGTTTTGGATATGGAGCTTGACGTTTTGCAAAATAATGTTTGCATGATACCTACCATCTATTATTTTGCTTTTATTCATACCTTGATGATCCCCTTGCTGGTTGAATATTCAAAATGTAGAGCTTTATCAGGATATACACAATGATAGGCTGAATGGCAGGCCAGGGCTGCTTCAGCAAAGCCAGTTAATATCAACTTTAATTTTCCAGGATAATATGCTATATCGCCGATAGCAAATATACCTTTTTTATTAGTCTCCATGGTTGCATAGTTAACCAATACGTGCGAACCATTGTGAGAGCATTCTATTCCCCAATCGCGAATAGCACTATGATCCATCGATAAACCAAAAAACGGCAGAAGGAATTGAGCTGAAATTGATTTTTGGTTTCCATTCATATCTTTAACGATGACCTTGTCCAGCACCCCACTCCCTTGATCACCGATGAGACCATCAAGCTGATATGGTATGATCAGCTCTACATTCTTGCTATTCCTCATTTTATCGACACTTTGAGGCAATGCTCTGAACTTGTCACGGCGGTGAATTACGTAAACTTTATTCGCTATTTTAGCCAGTTCAACCGCCCAATCCACGGCGGAATCCCCTCCACCTGCTATCACTATATTGGCATCAGCGAATCTTTCTTTTTGGGTTATGTTATAGAAGACGCTCTTATCTTCATATTGTTCTATATTGGCGATGGGGGGGCGATTGGGACCAAATGCCCCCCCTCCGGCCGCTATTATAACGGCCTTAACCTCAAAAGTTTGCGGCCCATTGGTTTGACATAACCAGCCGAATTTAGACTCTGTTATGCTGGTGACTAGCTGCTGCAGAACTATCATAGGATCAAACGGTTTTGCTTGCTCATAGAGGCTATCCACTAATTGCTGTGCTGATATTTCACAATGAGATGGAATATCGTATATAGGTTTTTCAGGGTATAGAGCGCTGCACTGCCCTCCTATACTTGGCATGCAATCAATTAGGATTGAGCTCATCCCCAGCATGCCGGCCTGAAATACACTGAAGAGACCACTTGGGCCAGTTCCTATTATACCTATATCTCTTTGTACTCTTGTCATGAAGTTATACCGATACTCGTTTCAAACTATAGTGATCTCCGCTCCCTCTTTCAAGCATTACTGCCTTAATCAGCGCTTGTGTATAAGAGTACTGCCATTCTTCTCCTTATACTATTAATTTGACTGGGCCTTGGCTAATCCATTGCATTTGACTTAGTCTTCGGCTCGTCTACTTCGTTTGGGAATTGGTATAAGTCTATATTTTAGATAAGTCTATATTTTTTAAAGGCTTCATTCAAATATCCTAACTAATCTAGAGCTCAAGGAAGTCTTTCTTAAGGGGGTAGGAGATGTTCATAAAAAGAAGCACCATATGGATGATTTAGTTGATTCTTATCATATAGCAGAACACCATATCGTGATAGCGACGTTTGTTGTGAGAGATGCTCATTGCGGAAAATCATCTAAGTGATATAGCACTAATTCTGTGATATCGATCTTCGTGTTGCTACAAACCAATTCCCCCTATCCAAAACTAGAGTAACTAAACTTATAGTAAGCTAGAAAGAGTACTTGCTCTCTTTTTTAGTTCATCTAGAGCTGGCTGAGAGAATGGGTCAACATCGAGTATTTCTGCTATCTTGATTATTTTTGCTATTGATGACATCATCATATATCCAAGTTTATATGAGTTAAAACTCTGCAGAACTTCCGTCTGCACCTCATGTCCAGCATTTCTTAAAGCGAAAGCCGTGTGTTGAGCAATAATTTCAAGCCGTGGCTCATCGCCAGGAATAATGAGTTGGACGAAATGTTTTGCTGCATTTTGTCCTTGTATTGGTTGTTGATTTTCTCGTTGATAGAGGTAATTTTCCAGTTGCCCATGAGAATAAAGCGGTGCCATGGTAGGGATAGCAGTGTGGCATTCGCCAATTTTACCAAATGTTTCCATGAGCGTCTGACATAGCCATATGTAAAACCAGTGCATGGATGAGCTATAGTTTAGATAAACTAACTGGCCATTGTTATTTAGCCATCTGTATATCGGATCAGTCTTTAAGAAGACATTATCGTTGATAGCTATATTATTAGGTTGACTCATTGATTCAAGATCTATCAGAGCCTTTGCTCCTCCCTCACAGAATGCATCAACATCTAATTTACAAAGTAACATTGCAATCAATATTGAGTTTGCAAAAGAGGAAAATTTACCACCTACATCTTTAGTATATGGGACTATAGTTGCATTTATATGTACTTGCTAGTCGACGGATGGGCGAGCTACGATCATGACCCAATACGAAGATGAATTTTGAGGTAGATCTTGTCTGGTTGAGAAAATATCGAGTTATTTCCAGTGTTTCAA
>CAIOSF010000281.1 GCA_903860855.1 uncultured Alphaproteobacteria bacterium
CTACGATCAAGGCATTTCTCTTGAGTCTAAGACTGGTATTAAGCCTATTATAGGTGATCAAGTTGCTAAAGGTAGAGTTATATGGAGCGGTAAATCCTATCCTGAAAAGTTTGAGCTAAAGAGCGTATATTGCCAAGCTGCTAATTCACAAAATCCTATAGCCACTGCGGAAGGTTCAGCTGAACCTTTAGATGGCTATTGGCAAGCAACAAAAAGAATAGATTTATATACTCGTGTTAGTGAGCATATTGGTAAAGACCTTACAGAGAATAGTATCGGAAAGATTATTGATGATGGTCATGATGATGTGATAAAAAGATCGTTAATAAGGGTGTCTACTGAGAAATGTCTGCCAATGCATGGCCTTGTGCTTGAGTTTACGAGACCAATAGGATCGGGGGGATGCAATATCCATATGACTATGACCACAACTAAAGCTGGTAAGAAAATTGAAGATTTAGAAGGAGAGAGAGGGGCTTTAAAAGCGGGAGATGCAAAAAATAGCATGGTATCTAGTGCGGCAATATCTGATCCAAAACTTATATCTGAATCAGGTGACATAACTGCAGAGAATAAAGAAGGTAATGGTGTCAGTGCAAAAGGAAAATCTCTCTCATGCTCAGCCTACATAAGGGATAAAAGCAATACCTTGATTCTGCCTCTGCAGGATTCCAACTCCCAATATCTTATTGAATATAATAGGCTTGGATTTACCGATAAAGTCAGTAACTATATAACCTCCGCAATTAAAACAAGAAGTATTGACTCAAGTAGTAGCGGTACTCTTACCGATATATACGGGAAAGAGTTGGAATTATTTCCAAAAATCAGTTTTAGTACTGGTGATCGTCTGTCAAATTTCATCCTACCAAACAAAGTTTCAATTTTGGAAAAGCAGGTTGATAGCGATGTTCCATTCTATACAACGAACATAGATAAACTAAAATTGGTATATAATACCTTTGGTTTAAAGGGCTATAGCTACGATAATGTCGCGGCTATACAATTACCAAAGGTCAGCAACATCCAATTTGCATCTCCTGTGGGGGTCAAGAAATTTCTTAAGCAACATAATGCATTTATGATGTTTGGTGATATAAGCAATGATCATGTAAATGGCATTAATGATCGCACTAACGGCCATAATCCATTTTTTGTTGAGTTATCACCATATGCAGTGCATTTCAAGTTCGGCTACTATAATTCTTTGGCTTGGGTGACTGATTTAGAAACTGGTAAACCTGTTTCTGGTGCCAAGGTCAAGGTGTTTAACGGTATTAATATTGACCAACAAAATGCTAGTGATGAGGGAATAACAGATACAGATGGCCTAGTCGTACTCAAAGGAGCAGTTGATATAGGGCAACCAAAGTATGATGCCTTTTATGAAATAGAATCGTATTTAAACAGGAAGAGGGAGGCGTTCAACAACCGTTTTCAATCTTCCGAACCAAAACTACTCGAACCATATATATTTAAATATGGTGTTATGATTGAAAAAGGTGATGATGCAGCTTTTATCCCCTTCTGGTATGACTTTCAAATCAATAGTTATCGCTCATCAGAAGATTATATCTACGGCTATCTAGAAGATAGCTATGGTTATTACAGAGCTTGGGGGATGACGGCTCAGGGCATATACCGTCGAGGTGAGTTGGTCCAGTTCAAAGTTAGTATGAGAGAAGCTGGAAATAACGAGTTATATGTTCCAAAAATGAATGGTTCTAAGGATGGTGATAAAGGGGACTTTTCTATCAAAATCTTCGATCCAATGGGTAATGCAATTCTCGAAAAGAATAATATATCTCTATCTAAATTTGGGAGTTATGCCGATAGTCTTCAGTTAAACCAAGGCTCTATAATCGGCTGGTATGAGATAGCTTTTACAAGAAATGATGGAGGCCATGAAAGAAGATTAACTGCTGCTAAGTTTTATGTCAGTGATTTTGTTTCACCTCCCTTTAAAGTTGATCTCATATTATCACAATCCTCAGCTAAAGCTGGGCAATCAATTGAAGCAGCTGTGACGGCTAAAATGTATTCTGGAGGGCCATATGGTGGGGCTGATGTTGAGGTAAATACTGTCATTGAAGCAAATTCATTTTTGCCTATCACAGCCAAAGGATTCTATTTTAATTCAAATATAATTAATTCAGATATGGATAATGTTGATTCCAACAATCCAATCATCCATGAGATATCGGGCGATGGCTTGGTCGTCCCCAGATCAGTTTTTAATAAAAGTGGTAAGCTCAATAATAAGGGGGAATTGCTACTCCAATTTAATATCCCCAAGTTGCCAGTTGCTTATGGTTTAGTCAAGGTTGAAACGACGGTGAAGGACTCAAGAGGAAGGGGCTATAGTGCTAGAAAAGAGCTACCATATATTGGTGTTGATAGATTTGTTGGAATGAGATCATCTCAATGGATTTATAACAAAAGCAAACCTGCGGTTATAGAAGAGGTTGTAGTTAACTCAGAAGGTGAGTTACTTGATAAAATTGATATAGATACTGTCATTGAGTATGAAGATGTTACGGTCGCCAAAACAAAGACTGCAGGCAATGTATACAGGGGAGATTATCAAAGCACATGGAATAAGGTTGGCAAGTGTCATATTTCGTCAAGCAAAGATGATGCAGTTCTTTGTCAATTCACTCCAGATCGAGCTGGAAATTATCGCGTCACAGCTTCTATTCTTGATTCAAGTAAAAGAAAGCACACAAGTCAGATCAACGTTTGGGTTATGGGGGATGATTATGTGCTACGGAATGAGGAGGAAGACCATTCTATTACTATAAATATGGAACAAAAAGACTATAAAATTGGAGATACAGCTAGATTTATGGTGCAAAATCCTTATCCAGGAGCTATGGCTTTGATCACTGTTGAGAGGAATGGCATCATCGACAAATTTACCCAAAAATTCACGACTAATAGCGAGATTATTGAGCTACCAATTAAACCGGATTATCTTCCAGGATTTTACCTTTCTATCGTTATTCATGAGGCAAGGGCTGATGCCCCCGTGCCAAAAGTTGGCCAAATTGATCTAGGAAAACCAGCTATGAGAATTGGATACAGGGCGGTTACAGTTAATGATCCATATTGTCAGCTAAAAATTACAGCTAAAAGTGATAAGAACGAATATAAACCTGGAGACAAGGCGAGCATTAAATTATCGACATATTTTGATCAGAGAGTGCCTGAATCAGATCGTAAACCAATTGAATTGGCTGTAGCTGTAATTGATGCCGGCATATTCGATGCCTTGGATCCAAATTATTTTGATGTTTACAAAGGATTTCATCAATTCGATCATTTATCGATTCTGAACTACAATCTCATAACTAGATTAATCGGTAAGCAAAAATTCGAAACTAAGGGAGCGAATCATGGTGGTGATGGAGGATCATCAATCAAAATACGTAATTCAGAGAACCTCACGGCTTTATGGCTACCATCAATTACAACAAATCCTGATGGCACGGCTGAGGTATCATTTATTTTGCCAGACAACTTGACTGAATGGAAGATTATAGCTGTGGCTATGGACCAAGGTGGAAAGAGTGGTTATGTAGTGGATAGCCTCCGCGTAAGACAAAATCTACAAATTACACCTATGATGGCTAATCAGGTGAGGGATGGTGATGAGCTTCTTGCTGGTTTTGAGATATATAACAGTACCAATGCTAATAAGGAGGTGGTATGCGCGATAGATGCAGAAGGGGCCGTTATAGTTGGCCCATTTAAAGATACGACAGAGAATCAAGGCACCAAACAAAATATCAAGCTTGAGCCATTTGGCAGAAAAGTGGTATATTTACCGTTAAGAGCCAGTCTTGCTCAACCTGACCAAGCTTCTTTTATCTCATTTTGGGTGAAAGCTACTGCTGATAATGATAGTGATGGCATAGTCCATAAGCTTCAAGTACTGCCATCTATAACCAATGAAGTGCAGAGTTTTACAGGGAATACGATTGATAGTGCTGTTTCAATTCCAATTAAAATAGCGGATAATATTGAGCCTAATATCAGCAAAATAGAGATAGCTGTAGATCAGACTATTCTGCAGAATATCAGTGGAATATTTGATTATATGAGCACATATCCATACTCATGTTGGGAGCAAAAAATTAGCATAACTCTGGCCGCGGCCTACTATAAAGCCATGAAACTAAAAGATGTTCAATGGACGCTAACGAATCCTATCAATAAGCTTCGTGCCGCTCCTTCTGCTGCAGACGTTAACTTCACTCCCTATGAAGAAGTAGATGGTCTTATTGCCTCTACTTTGGCTGAAGCGCAGAATTATCAATCAGCTGTTGATGGAAGTATCTCATATTTTCCTTCTCGATCTCTTAAAGCAAGCAATCCGTATCTTACTATATATACTCTTATGGCCTTCAATAAACTGAAGAATATGGGTTATAAAATTCCACAGAAAGTAATTGATAACATCCAGAGCTACCTTGTAGATTTTTTAAGAGGGAATACGGCAAGTTATACCGGTTATAATCTTGGTTCTCAATATGCGGAACAAGAGCTTGCAACTCTTCAGGCTCTATCCATCGCGGCTTTGATTGGAGCATCAAACCAGGAAATAGACCAAGGTGATATGATTCGCTATAAATTGGAAAAAGCTAATTTGTTTGCTCGTACTACTCTTCTCCATGCAATTCAAGATAAACTTAATATAGATGCAGTTGATCAAGATACTGCTCAATACAATAAAAGTTATTATGGAGTGGGCAATGATCAGGTAAGCAGGCTGAGACAAAATATCTTCAGTAACGTTAATGTTAATATGACGAGCTCAACCTTATGGTTTAATGATTCTATATTCCCATCCTTCCTTGATAGTGAGGTCAAAACTAATTGCGCTATACTGAGTATGATGGTGCAAGAAAATGATTCGCGATCAACACAGCTTGTAAACTCAATATTGGGAAGAGGGCGGGGAAAAGAGGCCATTGGCAATACTCAGGACAATGCTGTATGTCTTGCTGCAATTTTTGATTACTCTGCAAGCTTTGAGAGAGGATCTAAAGATAGGATCACAAATGTTATATTTAGTTTTAATGGTGACATTATTAAAAAAGGTACAGTTCCTATGAGTTATTCATACGGCATAGATCAAGATAAAGTTGGTAGAGAACAAGTTGTTAAAATTGGTCAGAGTATATCGCCACGAAACGCTGGTGATACGAGTGGAGGAGAATCGGTAAGTGAAGCTAAAGAAGGGGGGCATCAGAAGATTGATGATTCTATGGGATTGAATGGAGAAGGGTATAAAAGTAGGATCTACTATAGAGTAAATGCGTCATATTGGCGCGACTACAGAAGGATTGGTAAGAAAACAAATCAAAGCTCATCTAGTGATGTTATTGTTAGTAACTTCAGTTTAGGAGAATCTGTGAATCACGGGATTTCTTTACAAAAAGAGTATAGCATATGGAGTGGTGATGAGTGGCATCTTGTGCAATCTGATTTCAAGGCGAAGCTAGGTGACCTTGTAAGGGTTGATCTATATGTAAATGCTCCGTCGACTCGTTATTTTGTTGTTGTGAACGACCCTTTGCCAGGAAGCCTAGAGGTTCTTGATACCAATTTGAGAACAACTTCAAACTCTAATGTAGAAAAACTCAATGCTAAATCTGATCTAAGTTCTATTTGGTTTAATTCTAACAGTTGGTTGGAGTTTGAAACTTACTACAACAAGGGATTTTACTTCCAAGAAATTCGCAAGGATTCAATGCGTTTCTATTCTGAAAAACTTGATAACGGTCAATACCATTTAAAGTATATAGCCCAGGTCATAGCCCCTGGTTCCTTCTACGCCATGCCATCTGTTGCCCTTGAAATGTATAATGAGGATATATACGGTAAAACAGCTGGATATATATTGAATATTCAGCGGTAATATGAAGCAGTTGGGTAATAGATGGGCAATTTTTATTATACCATTATACTTATCGTGTTTTATCTTGTTCATATCTATACTTGCGTCAATACAGATACCCAATATTAGTGGTGATTCCTCATCCAATTCTCTCCAAACTAACTTTCCTCAGCTAGGAGAGCAGAACAAGTATGCATTACTTGATAATCAAGGACGAAGGATAAATTTATCTTATCATATAAATTTAGAACCAATTCCATTGCATTATATACCGATTATGTTGCAACAAGCCTTTATCATTGCTGAAGACCAACGCTTCTATGATCATTATGGTGTTGATTGGATTGCAAAATTTCGAGCAGTCATAGACTGGATCACTCTAGGTGGAAAAATGAGAGGCGCAAGTACGATAAGTGAGCAGGTGGTTCGTATAATCAATCCAAGACCAAGGAAGTTATGGTCAAAAATTCTTGAAGCCACTGAGGCGATGATCCTCGAATATAAGTATACTAAAGCTAGTATACTGGAGTTTTATTTGAATAATGTCCCATATGCATCAAACCATGCTGGTGTACAAGAAGCCGCACAATACTATTTTTCTCGAGATTTGAGGACATTAAATCCTTCTGAGATCCTAACCTTGGCTATTTTGGTACGCTCGCCTTCAGCTTACGATCTGAAATCATCTAGGGATAAAACAAAGCTGGTACAAGGGATGAGGAAGCTCGCAAATAAGATGGTTGCTGATTTTGAAACAGTTGGTGGTCTTGAGAGCATTATGATACCACCAATAATAAGGCAAAGTGATAATAGTAAAATTCTTGGAGCAGGTGCCTTTAGTAGATTTGTGTTGCAGGCCAATGGGGAAAAATGGCAACATACTACCATACGAACAACTCTTGATGGTCAGGTGCAAAATAAAGTTTATGGCATTCTCAAGAGGCAGCTGCAGAAAATGAAAACACAAAGAGTGAATAATGCTGGTGTTTTGGTGATTGAGGCATTAAGTGGCAATATAATCGTTTGGGTTTCTTTTGGAGATGAAGCAAAGCGTGGGCGAATAGGGGTTAACGATGCAGGGCAAGATCTGAGGCGCAATGAAGCTATGGGCTTGAATCCTAGAGTATATGATGGGTTCATCGATACCGTTACCACACCAAGGCAAGCTGGATCAACTCTGAAGCCATTCCTTTATGCCCTAGCCCTAGAGCGTGGCTGGACCCAGGTAACCTTAATTGACGATCGGCCTATTCAAGAGGCGGTTGGCCATGGAGTACATAAATTCCATAATTATAGCCGTAGATTTTATCAGCAAGTCACTCTGAGAGAGGCTCTAGGTAATTCTCTTAATATTCCAGCTATACATGCTCTGGAGTTTATTGGTAATGATAATTATGAGCAAAGACTAAGCGAATTGGGTTTTACCCTAAACTTGAGTACAGATAGGTTAAATATAATAGATAGGGGTTTAGGTCTCAAACACGATTATGGTAAAGGTTTAGCTATAGGAAACATTGAAGTGAGTTTATATCAGCTGGTGAGAGCTTATACTTCATTTGCTAATGGTGGGCATAAAGTTGATTTGCACGCAATAGATGAGGTTACAAGAGTTGAGGTTCAGACCGTTGAGGGAGGAGATCAAAAGTTCAACAACGCTATGGAACTGCATAGATCATATGATTATATGAGGCTGGGAGCTGCAGAAATCATAAGAGATATTCTGCAAGACCCAAAGGCACGAATGATGGAATTCGGTGCTGATAGTATTCTAAATTTTGCCCGAAGAGTATCGGTAAAGACTGGTACATCAAACGATTATAAGGATGCATGGGCTGTTGGTTTTGACAAGAATTACGTGGTTGGCATATGGTTTGGAAATCTTAACAATGAACCAACTGATGGAGTGACAGGTGCTAATGGCCCAGCCATTGCTTTACGTAGTATCTTTGGAGAGATCGATCGACTGCATCGATTGAATAAAGGGAATCGCGATGTTCATCAAGAAGCGGTACTGGATTCTAGATTACATAGTGGCATGGCAGTAACGTACGGCTTGCCACATGATAATCATCCTAGTTTATTGGATGTGAACTATGAACACATATGCGATAGGAGCCAAACTGATGGTATGATCAGATGGACCAAGCCGATCGAAGAGAGACAAGCGAAGCAGAAGAGCTCTATACACATATCATACCCGTATGAGCAAATGCATTTTGCTGTCGATCCTCGCATTTCACCTCATATGCAAGTATTGCGTCTACAAGGTTCGATAGAATACGATCCTTATCAAGAGACTGATGCATGGAAGTGTAATGGATATGGGGCAAATAAGATGGGTGATGCTGAGGAGAGCATAGTATGGTATATAGATGACATGGAGATTGCAAAGTCGACTTTCTCGCCATCATGGGTACTTAGTAAAGGTAGCCATAAGGCAAAGGTTTGTCTAAAAAATGCAGGTGAACGGGTAGAGGGCACTAGTACAGAGGTCTATGGCGCTTGCAGTTCCTGTGATGAGGTAACATTTCACGTATTCTAAATCAGGAGATTATAGCAACAATTTCTGCCGCCACTTCTTCAATAGCCTTTCGAGTCACGTCAACCGTTACGATATTCAGCTTTCTAAATAGTTGCTTAGAGTAGCTCATTTCTTGATATATTGCGTCATCATCAATATAAGGATCGCTTTGCAAGGGTTTTGAAAGGTGTTTGTAGATCTTATCATGCCTAGCTCCTCGTAGTTTTGTTAGATATCCTGGTGCAATGATCAAACCCACAAGTACTGGCTTCTCTCCATTATCCTTAGCCTCATCCCTGATTTTGAGCAGGGCATTTTCGTCGGTATGGGGTACTATGGGTATGTTGGCGACATTATAACCTCTATGTGCTAGATATAAGGAGATTGGCGTTTTTGAGGTGCGCGAAACGCCTAATAGAATGATGTCAGCATCAATAGATGTCTGCATATTACAACCATCGTCATGGTTGAGGGTGAAATAAAGGCTCTGAATTTTGGCGTAATAAGGCTCATCCAATTTGAGGTATTTTCCTGGAATCTTGCGCAGCTTTACATTATCATCAGTGTAGTCAGAGGCGTTCCTAAGTATCTGAACTATTGATTCTAGGGGGCATATACACATTATGCCCAATTCATTGCATCGTTTAATCAAATAAGAGCGAACATCATTGTATGCCATGGTATGAAGGATGATTCCACCGCTTTTTTGTGCCTCTGAAAGCAGTTCATCGATTCTAAGGTGAGACCTGACCATAGTCCAAAGGTGTTCCTTAACCTTAAGATCATCGAATTGATTAACAGCCGCTCTCAGAACCGTTTCTGCTGTTTCCCCCGATGAGTCTGAAACAAGATATATGTTGGTATTGGTAGGATTCATCTAGCTTTTGCCTTTATCAATAGGAATGGCCCTTAATTCAATTTTGCAGTGCACTATACTATAACCCAAGCTGTCTGCTATCCTATTCAGAGTATCGTTAAGATCTTTATTATTAAATTCTATGATTTTACCGTCATGTAGATCTATCAAATGGTGGTGAGCATGATCTTTAATCTCGTAACGAGCTTTGCCATCACCAAGCTCCAACTTATAAATCACTCCATATTGCTCAAACAAGAATAGTGACCTGTATATCGTTGCTAAACTAATCTTTGGATCCTTTTTGCTCGCCCTCTCATATATTTCTTCAGCATCAGGGTGGTCATCTGACTCGCATATGATCTGAGCCACGAGCATGCGGTGAGGGGTAAATTTTACCCCATGCATACGACAACTATTTTCGATATTTTTACAACAGGGAGTTACCATTGGAATAGGGGGATAAACAGGGATGTTAACTATGTCAATCTTATACGCTTTTGCATTCAAGTCTATAATATCGTCATAAGCAATAGGGGCAATACTAATTCCTGCTTTTTTATAATCACTGCTAACCATGCAGTTATTAATTTTTAGTTGAAATTATGAAAATTAAAAGAGTATAATTTGAAGCGTTAGGGTGTGTGCTTGGATATTTAGATTAACCATTCCC
>CAIOSF010000282.1 GCA_903860855.1 uncultured Alphaproteobacteria bacterium
ACGCAAGTTTTAAAAAAATACTCAGGGGCTACTCAACGTTTAGAAAAAAATATGCTCATGGCAATAAATCTGTCATGAGGTACCTTTCTTGTTATGGGCAACAGCCCGAAACAATGGTGATTGCTTGTTGTGATTCACGAGTAGATCCGGCTTTGATCCTTCAATGTGACCCAGGCGATTTGTTTGTTGTGCGTAATATAGCAAATATCGTGCCTCCATATGAAAAAGATGAGGCCCATCACGGCACCAGTGCTGCTTTAGAATTTGGCATATGCTTCCTAGAAGTTAAAAATTTAATTTTACTAGGACATAGCCAATGCGGTGGTATTCAGGCTTTATTAAATAGCGATTATTCAAATCAAAATGATTTCATAACGAACTGGGTATCTCTGATAAAAACAGACGATTTTAATTATAATATTAATAATAAGGATCCAGATGACTATGCAAAGGTAGCTCTAAAGCAATCGCGTCAAAACTGTATAACATTTCCATGGATCAATGAAAGAGTGATCAAAAATAAGCTGATTATCCATTTATGGTTTTTTGATATAAAAGGAGGTCAGATCTTTACTTATTCTGACGAACAAAAAACATACAAATCTCTTGATGCTGCGTAAGCGTCAAATGCTATTTCTGTGCAAAACGCCGGTAAAGGAATCTGATAGATTTAAGAAGTGGCACAGTTGCCATGCTGTCAGCAGCACATAGCCATCACGTAACAATTATCATTGATAGTTGCAAGAAAAAACGTACTATTAAACGTAGTATTTCACAGATTGATAGATTGAGAGTATATGGTTCAGTTCGCTTTGCCCCCAAATTCAACCATAAGTCAAGGCAAGGAATACAAGGAGGCCGATTTGCTGAGCAGCAATTCCAGGCGCGTTCATATTTATCGCTATGACCCAGATAGTGACAAGAATCCAAGGATTGACACATATGTACTGGATAAGACTAAATGCGGGTCGATGGTTCTTGATGTTCTGCTTAAAATCAAAAATGAAGTAGATCCAACCTTAACATTCCGTCGATCATGTCGCGAAGGGGTCTGTGGTAGTTGTGCTATGAATATAGATGGCACAAATACCTTGGCTTGCACTAAAGATTTAGCAGACATAGAAGGAGATATACGCATTTATCCCTTGCCCCATATGCCTATTATAAAAGACTTAGTAAGCGATATGTCGCTATTTTATAAGCAATTGGCCTCAGTGAAGCCATGGTTGCGTACAACATCCATGCCGACCAATGGCAAAGAAAGGATTCAGAGCGAGGATGATAGAAAAAAGCTCGATGGGTTGTATGAATGCATACTATGCGCATGCTGCTCTACAGCTTGCCCTAGCTATTGGTGGAACAGCGATAAATTCCTAGGGCCAGCTATATTGTTGCAGTCTTATCGCTGGATTGTTGACAGCAGAGATGAAGCAAAGGATGAAAGGTTAGAATTTCTGGGTGATAAGTTTAAGCTGTATCGATGTCATACCATCATGAACTGCACTAAGACCTGCCCCAAAGGGTTGAATCCAGCTAAAGCGATAGCAAGTGTTAAGTCTCTCTTGGTTGATAAATCCTGATATCGAGTTCCAGGGTAAGTCGCTAGATCATCGCTTTTTCGCTCGTTTATTTTTGAAATATCTAATCATCGAAGACCAGGGGGCGTTCTCGCACTGAACTCGTTTGAGTGCGCCATCAGTTTATCTATTGCATCTCGGAGATGACAAAAAGCGAAATTTTAACTTTTTTAAGTTCTATCTAATTGTAATTACAGTGAATCTGAGAGAACTAACAACAAAGCAAGGAGTTATGTGATTTATGATTATATCAACGTCTATCTATACCGATCAGGAATATCTCGGATGAATCGCTATAGCTAGCCTCTGGTTTAAATAACTCCACTTTTGTAAAGATAGTGCGCATTTTGCAACGCAATTCTTGCTCGGCACCACCATGCCATATTTTTGCTAAAAAATTCCCTTTCTGCCTTAAAATACGCTCAGCAAAGATCAAAGCGTCATCAATAAGATTAACAACTCTAAGGTGATCTGTCTCCCTATCTCCACAAGACGATGGTGCCATATCACTCAAAACTAAATCCACTTCTTTACCATCTATCATCTTTTCGAGACGTACCATGGTATCACTTTCGGTAAAGTCGCCCACTAAAATCTGGGCTCGTGGCAGGGGAGATATTTCTTGAAGATCAACTCCAACTAAAGATACCGATGGTTTTGTCGTATTATGCAGGATTTGCAACCAACTGCCGGGAGCTGAACCAAGATCAACAATGCAGCTGCGACACTGACGAATGAAATGATACTTTTCTTCTATCTGCAGAAGTTTAAATGCAGCACGAGAACGATAACCTTCAAACTTTGCTTGATGGACAAACGGATCACTCAGTCGACGCTGTAGCCATTTTGTTGACGATACTTTGCGATTTTTATCTGGTTTTAGCTTTTCAAACATTTAAAACTTATATATTACATTTAAGTATCATTGCCAGCAAAATCTATACCGAGCCGCAGATAAAACAATATATAGCGAGCTAGATAAGTGTATGCGGTTAACTTGACATGCACACCACCCATTTTTTCAGCTTTATTCCAAACCCCATCCTTCACCAATTACAATATGATGTTCAGGATGAAAATCTGGAAGATAGGTAGGCAATTCTTTCACGACCATACAATTTTCAACTATCTCAATATATTGACCTCCATTTTCTGTAACGATTGCTGAATCATCAAATGGAGGATTTACAAAAAATCCATCATATTTCTTGTAATCGTTGGGTATATTCCCAGGATGATTATCAAAAACGCTCAAGTTACCATTAACAGAATGGACGTTAGTCGCATAGCTAGGATTACCTATGAACCCATCCAGGAGACGGGGGGTATGATTTGTATCTCCACCTAAGATCCCAGTAACTCTTTGTGCTATTAAATCATCTTGATGGATAAGGATTTGCTCACTAAAATCATGGGTATAGTCAAGATGCAAACTGGCCAAGGCAATGGACGCGGAGGAGGCGAGCTCTATAAATTTCCATTCATAGCCATAATAGGTACCATTATATTCCATGATTGGACCATCACCATCAATAAGATTGAGGGCTTTGGAATCATATAAAATTGCAACTTTATTCTGGTGCACATCCAAGTTCTTTTTTGGAGAAATTAAAAGCTTCCAATCATCTTGCTCTACTTGATCCTTATAATGAGAAGCCCACTTCGGATTAATAAAAACATCAGCTTCTTGTAAGAGAATAGCAGAATTAGTTGCCTGCAATGCCTTAATTTGTTCTACTTGTATATCTTTGCGATACGTATACTGATCTACCGTCTCATCTACATCAGCAGGGTTATTACTATAAGGGATATTCCTTTCTTGATTTGTAGCTTTCGAAGAACACTTATTTTGTAAATTCCATGTCGCTACATTAAGTGATAAACTATGCGCTGGCACTTGGACATTTACACTCTGCCAGGTGTGGTCAGAAGTGTACCCTCCCATGAGATCCATAAAAGGGCTTATAACCACGCTCTGCTTCTTAACAGGATCTACCATGCCAATTACTGCTATTAAGTAAAATTTATATACCTGGGAGTGTAGAAGATTTTTTAGTAAAAGTCAATATATCTCATCGCCCTGATGCCCATCTGTCATTAGCTTTGTTAAGTTTATTTGATATTTTGTATCATCTTGTTAAATTTACTTACTTACCTTGCGCGCAGATTCTGAAAGAATCTTCATAGCACCTGGTCAAAACCATACGATCAACTATTGCTCGTACGAGATATCTATAGTGATTGACGACTCTTTATCATATGTCTATGATCTGCTGCTATATTGGCCGGTAATTAATATGGTAGTGATTATGCAAAATAATGTAAACGCTAATACAAATGATATCAAAGAAAAAGAGAGTAAAGAAGTTAAAAAAAACAAGGTCTCGACAGAGAAGCAAGACCAGGTAGAGCGAGACAAAATAGCAGAATATGTGTCCGCTTTGAGGAGGGGTATGCAGAGAGTGGGGGATGATGTGTCGGCCGCTTTAGCTTATGCTATTGGCTCAATAATAGATAATGAGATCTCATGCAGTCATGGGATAATCAATTATAAAATGAGGCAAGTGGATATTGCAATTTACGACACCCTAGTCACCCATTGCAAACTCGCATCATTTGATAAAGATACTAGAGCTAATTATATTGATAGTCTGATTCGTTATTGTTGCGACCTGTATGTTAGAGGTGATTATAAATATGATTTCGATGATGTAAAAAAGCGTATTGAACAACTCCTAGCTGATCCCCAAAAAGCTAAGGAATCAATGGATGAAAAAGTTAGGGTAAATGCTGATACAAGAATCGCTCCTGATAACAAAACTATAAATGAAAGAGAAGCTGAGATTAAAAGCACCAAAGCTCGCATTAGCATGGAAGAGGAGAGAATTCGCAGGCAGAAAGATGATATTCAAAAAGGATAAAAAGAAGCTTGATGCATTGAAAAAGGAGACGGATGAAGCGGAGGTTAAGGTGCGCAAAGAACGGGAAGAATCTCAATGGGAAGAAAAAATATTCATAACAGAAAAGGACTGTGTTGAAAAAATAAATAACGAGAATAGAATCAAGGAAAAGGAGCGATTTTATAAGAATCTTACTGCCAACATAGCATATATCTTACTAAATACTAATAATGGTACTCTAAATGTCACAAAAAAGTTATCAGCGTATCTGTATGATATAAGCTGCACCTGGAATTCTCCTAAGTGTTCAGATGAAAGAAAGAACA
>CAIOSF010000283.1 GCA_903860855.1 uncultured Alphaproteobacteria bacterium
ATGATATCTTTTTGCTTTTTTAGGCATTAAATACTCTTGACTGAGGATAAAAAAAACATACCATATATCTATAAATGTGAAAAAAGAGTTAACATGGGTAATAACCGTATGATGTAGTTATCGCTTGGTTATTGTTATATTGGCTTTTTTATAAAGTGGGATGAATGGAGATTATCGATAAAAAAAAGATAGGTTGAGCCAGGATCACTCTAGCAGATGGTCCTTCAGTGAAGAGGTGGAGAAGCGGGGGGAGGGAAACAAAAGAACGCGGGACCGGGACACACGGTACCTATTGGCTGATGTAGCGTCAAGCGAGGGCAGCACGAGATAGCTAGGACTTGGTAATTGAAGCGGAGGCAAGAGAAGCGAAAATAAAATACAAACAAAGAGCAATAACCAAACAACAATAATGAGTGATTAACTGATTGACCTATTATCTTAATTACGCAATAGCTAAGAATATATCAACTGGGGCTGAAGTGTACCAGTTGATGTACTACAGCACCCTATGGGTCATCCCATACAACTAGTAGCAACGAAATTTTTCGAGAACTAAGGGAGCAGCCTGATCAAGAAGACCGATGGGGCGAGTATAGATAAAAAATAAAAACAAAGCTCCTAAAACAAGCTGTAATTACATAATATTAGTCACTAATATTATGCTGCTGCAGCGTCTTTTTTACCAACTTTGTCAAGAAGATTTTTGTATCCGAGATACTTCTCATGATGCAAGAAACGAGCAACACGTGTTATTGTAGCTATGCTAACTCCTGTTTTATCATGAATTTCGCGATAAGAGAAACTAGTTTGGTAAAGTAGTTGGGCTACTAACCATCTCTCTTGCATAGACTTAATCTCTGCTGGTGTACAAAGATCGCGAAAGTATGCGTAACACTCTTCAACAGTGCTTAGCGACAGAATTGCTTGATACAACTCTTTTTCTTCTTTAGGTAAATTCAGCGTCATAAATAACTCCTATCATATGATTGCAATAACAACACAATGTATTCTAGTAAATGTTTTTCGAAAGTTAAAGTATTATTTTACATAAAATGAATTTTATTATACATAGATGGTATCCAAAAGGTCAGGTGTTTTCTTGGACTGGCGTTTTATATCGAGATAGTTCGCTAGCGAACTATCGTAGTATAAGCAAGTAGGGGATTTTTTTATTTTTTATTCGGTGGAATCAAAATGATTAATAGAGGGTTATTGATAATTTTAGCTATAGCTGCCAGCCTTGGCCTATGGTTTGCCATTTCTGTCATAAAAAGTGACAAATCAATTGAGGGCAAAAAGTCTGTTATGATCCTACAGATAGTCGAGCATCCAGCTCTAGATGCAACCCGCATGGGGATAGAGAAATATCTTTATGATTGCTGTAATATAACTACTCTTCATGAATCAGCTCAGGGAGATCCCGCCTTGGCATCGCAAATAGCACAAAAATTTGCTCAACAGAAGCCAGCTGCTGTAGTCACAATTGGCACGATAGCTACTCAATCAGCCATGCAAAAAATAACCAGTATACCGATAGTATTTAGTTCGGTGACCGATCCTCTTGGCTCTGGCATAGTAAAAAATCTGAACGCACCAGAAGCAAATGTGACAGGAGTGTCGAACTATGTATCAACAAAAACTCAGCTTGAGATTTTCATTAAGTTTTTGCCAAACTTAAAGAATATTGGATTTATCTATAATCCAGGAGAATCTAATTCCATTAGGTTGCTTGCTGACACCAAAGAGGCTGCCACTGGTATGGGTCTCAACATAGTTGAAGTTGTTGCAAATTCAAGTAGCGAAGTATCTACGGCGGCAACTAGTTTAATAGGGAAGGTTGATGCAATCTTTATTAATAATGATAGTACGGCACTCTCGGCTATACAGTCCATCGTTCGCGTGGCAGAGCATAATAATATCCCCGTACTTTGTAGTGATATAGATACAGTTAACAATGGTGTTATGTTATCGGTTGGACCAAATCAATTTGATATAGGTGTAGCAACTGGAGAGATCGTAGAGCAAATTATAGAGAAGGGTGTTAAGATCAGTAAAATTCCTGTAACTTACCCGAAAGAGTTGATAACAAGAGTTAATTTAAAAGCTGCTACCCAAATTAACATAACACTGCCAACAGATCTTTTAAAGAGTGAGTCGGTTGAGGTAGTGGGGTAGCGGTCTGTTTTTGATCTGCGTGAAGAGGTTGTAATTCAATATGGAAGTTGTCATTGGGGCGGTGAAGCTAGGGCTGATATATAGCTTAGTGTCATTAGGGATTTTCTTGACTTTGCGAGTCATAGATTTCCCTGACATGAGTGTTAACAGTTCATTTACCTTAGGTGCGGCTCTTTCAGGTGTGGCTTTGGTGAATGGGGTAAATCCAATAGTGGCAACAATAGTTGCCTGCATCGGTGGGTCTCTTGTTGGTGGAATGACTGCGTGGCTGCATGTGGCGCGAGGAATCCAGAATTTATTATCCGGTATCATAGTCATGATAGGGTTATATTCCATTAATCTCAGAGTTCTTGATAAACCAAATTTGCCATTACTACATATCTCAACTATACTATCTGGCCAATATTCTATGTGGATTTTGGCTTTTATAATTATAGCTGTATGCTGTGCCATAACTTATTTTCTTCTTTCCGATATAGGTCTGGCGATTCGAGCTTCTGGTCAAAACTCTAGATTCGGTGAGGCCTATGGTGTGGGGCGTAATTTTACTATTTATTCTATGCTAGCTTTGAGCAATGGTTTAGTAGCATTAGCTGGATCTCTATTCAGTCAACTTGAAGGCTTTGTCGATATTGGTATGGGCAATGGTATCCTAATCATTGGTTTAGCAAGCGTGATAATAGGCGAGCGCCTCTTCATATCAGGAGGAGTAGTGACTGCAGTGATAGGTGCTGTGGTGGGATCCGTCATATATAGATTAATAATAGCATTATCTCTAATGAGTTCCGATTTGGGTATGCGTACCAGCGATATTTATCTTGCCACATCTTTGATCATTGTCGTTATGATGATAGGCAAAAGGAAGGAGAGGCAATAATGATAGTGCTGCAAGATATATCTGTGATATATGGTGCTGGAACACCACTCGAAAAGATTGTGCTCAATGATGTCAATCTTATCATAGAACAAGATTCATTTGCTGGCATAATAGGTAGTAATGGCGCAGGTAAGTCGACTTTTGCTAAATTGATTTCTGGGGAGATACTCCCAACTAAAGGTAGAATATTAGTAGGAGGGACAGATTGTACCGAATATAGCATTACTCAGAGATCCAAGTTTATTGCTAGAGTGTTCCAGGATCCAAATATTGGTACGGCTTCTAATTTAACCATATTGGAAAACCTAATGTTTGCCAGTAAACGTGGAGTGGTGAGGAGCCTAGCTTTAGCTACCCATGGAAATCACAAGGAATTTTTTGCCGATAAACTCAAGATCCTTAACATGGGTTTGGAACATAAATTAGAGCAAAAAGTTGGTTTATTATCTGGTGGACAGAGGCAAGCATTGAGTCTGATTATGGCAACACTGCAGCCAGCTAAGCTTCTTGTGCTTGATGAGCACACGGCAGCCCTTGATCCTAAAGCGGCAGACTTAATTATGGAGCTTACTCATAAAGTTGTTATCAAGAATGGCCTTACTGCTCTGATGATTACCCATAATATGGAAGAAATATCGTATTGTACTCACTTACTTAGAGTTGGTGATGGTAAGATTGAGCAAGAAAGTTTGGACGAATAGGTTGGTATAATGAGAGTATGTGTTATTACTATGGGTTTGTATCAGAATATCTTGCACTTCTCATTTTGTTCTAGAGCTCGTTTATTTTTTTCTTTATTCTGCAATGTATTCGGTGATCTCATAGCCTGTATACAATCCTGCACTAAAGTCAGTCATAGTGTTTGCAAGTTCTTTATTATTTGCGCAATAGTGGTTAACAATGTTTATAAAACCTACGCTACTATGATCTTGAAGAGTGATTTGTTGGTAACTTATTGTTATTTTTTTATCACAAGGCTCTGGTAGTAGTTTTTCTCGATTAAAATATAATGATTTAGAATATTTAGGTGCATATTCATCAGTCTCTGCTAGCCCTAGTTGAGTACAAAAAGCGTACCCCGAGATCCCTTATCCGTGGAAGGTTCTATATATATTTATTTGATTCTTTAAATATGGATCTACTTGGAATACGTTAAGTAAATTTATGCCGCACTTTGTGCCAGCTTCTACCATACTAGCTATAAAAGCATCTCTGCCATCTTTGCTAGAGAATTCTATTGCTACGACCCTTGTATGCTGATGTAATAACTACTACTTCGTCATGCTTTCCTAACATTGAAAACCTCTTCTATATGTAGAAATTGAAATTTATCTAGTTTAGTTTGTGACCTCGGCCCAAGGCTAACAGACATTTGCAACATGCTATAAATAAGAAGCTGTATAGTAGTTAATCAAAGAATAGATCGATTAACTATAGTGCTATATAGATATAGATCCAAATGTTGGCACTGCTAAACGCGTAATAAAATTTATCGCTTTTGAAGCTTACATTACTTTACTTGAGAAAGAGTATGGATATCATGATCCTTTGAACTGAAGATCGTTGAGTTCCGTTAGTTTTGCGGACTTTAACTCTGTATATAATTTTATATGTTAAAAATAAACAGAGATATTGAGTCATATATGGAAAATAAATCGCCATTAGGGCAGAATGTTTTATATAAAGATCAGTATGATAGTAGTTTACTATTCGCCATACCAAGATCGATCAAAAGAAAAGAGATAGGTATAACTGACGATCTTGTATTTCATGGTTATGATTTATGGAATTGCTATGAAGTTTCTTGGCTTAATGATAATAATAAGCCAGAAGTGAGAATTATGGAGATGTCGTATAGCGCCAACTCACTCTTCATAATCGAGTCAAAATCGCTGAAAATCTATCTGAATTCTTTCAATAACTTTCACTTTAACAATGATGCTGATGTTAGAGATACCATTTCTCGAGATCTTGCTGCAATTCTTAAGATAGAAGTTTTAATAACGCTAAAGTATCTAGATGAGATTAGCAAAATCGTACTACCAGCAGGATATTGTATCGATAATCTTGATATAAAATCCGACTCCCCAGAGAGGATTATGTCAGAGTTTTTACAATCTGAAGAGGGAAATGAGGTGAAGGAAGCTTTGTATTCTAACCTGCTTAAGTCAAATTGTTTAATTACAGGGCAGCCAGATTGGGGAACTGTGGAAATAGACTACATAGGTAGGAAAATAAGTCATGAGGGATTGTTGAAATATATAATTTCATTCAGAAATCACAATGAGTTTCATGAACAGTGCGTTGAAAGAATGTTTATGGATATATATAGAAGGTGTAATCCTAGCTTTTTGGCAGTATATGCACGATATACGAGGAGAGGTGGTATAGATATTAATCCTTTCAGGTCCAGCGAAAAACACTATATTGTGAATAATCACAGATTCGTTAGACAGTGATATCAAGGCAAAAAACGTCTTGCATATCATAAGCGACGTCTTCAGAATCGTCGGAGAAACATTGATGTCTACAGATGCAAATGAGAGTTATACCAGACCCCAGATTAAATCTAATTTGCATTACTATCATAAGCTTTGCAATTTTTATGAGTTTTTTTTCTAAAGCATCAGCCCAAGATATGCCTGATGCACACAATGTAATCAGCTCCCAGAGCAGTGACCGGGTTCTACAAATTACTGGCATCTCACCCCAAGGCGAGGAACTTGAGCCGGATGCAGCAAAACAAATCGTGGTTTATTTTAACAAGCAAGTGATTGGCATAGCTGATGATGTGAAAGATGCTCCTATCCAAATTACCCCGTCAATAGCCTGTAAGTGGCAATGGCTCAATGGTAATGCTATTGTATGCGATACGATAGAAATGAAACCAGCAACTCAATATCGGATTGTTATTCCGGCTAAAGCCAAATTTGGTAATGAATTACTAGAGGAAGAGTATCGACATGGCTTCACAACGAAAGCACCAAGGATTTTTGGTTATTTTCTTGAATGCCCTCGTAATGCCCAAATAGAAAAACTTAGAGAAAT
>CAIOSF010000284.1 GCA_903860855.1 uncultured Alphaproteobacteria bacterium
ATGTTACAAAAAGGAATAAAGGCTAAGGACCATTCCAGTAGCTATAATTTGATATGGCAAAATCATGAAGAAATTTGGGGAAAGATATACCCCCAACAGAAGTCATATTGCCCTGATGGTAAATATGTATTGAATGAGATCAGTTATCTGATAGTCACCAACACTATGAATCTTCAGGCCCTAGGCCAAAGCTCTGTCCTCTTGCGAATACAATATAAAGATCGATTATTTACCGTTTCTGCGATTCTTTATCATGGCGATAGGTGCGTAATCAAATCGAGCGAAATGATATAGTGATATTATATCAATAAATAGGTGACAATCATGCTCAAGACCATGCAAGCATACTTAGTACAACATCTTACTGCAAGGCTAGATATACCAATACTGTCAACTTACGCAGACACTTTTCCCTGTGGCCAAGTTAATGACCTCATGATGCACCATGTTGACGGCACCTGCTATGAATCCAATTTTCTCCTAACCATCATGAGCAGAACCGCAAGCAACCTTGAGTGCCTCGAATTGCTCTCAAGATTATTCGAACAAAAATCCATTGAAAAATTGCATGGAACAATATCAAGCGCAACAACATCTAATCATATGTTATTACATAAAAATATATGTGAAGAAAGACACATTCATGATTCGTACCAACAAATAGAATTCACCGAACTATCACCATTATACATGCAAGAATGGAAGATTACTCAAGATCTTGATATTTGGCAAGCTAAGGTATCGATAAGATGCTACTATATCAGTAAGGCATAATATGACTAGAGTCATCAAGACCCAAACTACCAAATATGGAACTACCAGTAAGATGACTGTCATTGATTTTTGTGCTAGATAGTTCGCATGCACCTTGTGCTTCGCTAACATCATGATTTTGCTGTTTTAAGCAAGCAGATACTGTTACTGAGCTATGACGGTTTGAGTTATCGCTATTCGCATATTTTAGAATTAAATCGCTAGTCTCTCGCAATATCTCGTTATAATCATAGCCTGTAATACGCTTAAACCAAGGGTCAATACCAACATAGTGGTATAGATCTGGCAACGTTTTCTTGACTGATCTATCAAGAATATATGTGATCATTAAACCTGGGTATTTATTACCAATGGAATTATCCGTTTTGAATAGGTCAAATATAAAGAAAAGCGCCGCGATATCATGAAAAACTTGATGAGGCTTATCTTCAAAGTTTTTAAGGCTTAATGTGCGCATAAGCTCGGAATTTGCAAGATAACGGTTGCTGCTTCCGTATTTACCCAGCATCCCATTACATCCGTCAACCATACCTGATAATAGAAATTCACTAACAATAAAACCACCCCGAAACCACATGTGATTGGAGTCTGTTAGTAATGTCATCAATAATGGTGTGATAGAGTTTTCATTTCCTGAATAACCCAGACTGAGAAATATCTTACCAGTTCTCGATAACGCATTTCCGATACTTTCCGGCAGAGTAAAAATGGACATCCAATTAATGATTACAAATTATAAACGCGGAACTCTACCATTATTATATTTACAAAATCAACAGGCTTTTTTAGGAAAAATTGATATGTTTTGCGAAATTTCTTTAAAAATTGAAAAGAAGTACAACTTCAGCAACACAAAGTTAATCGAGTTAGAAATGCATAATAGCCACATGCAGTCTACTAATATTGAGAGCTACTGGAATAAACAACATATTCACAGCAAGGTGTGCAAAATCAAATTGCAATTATTATCAATATCTTTAGAGCAAATTCATCTTCTCTCAAAGATGAGCTTCCTCGATAAGATCCTTGTTTGTGAAATATCTGTTGATAGAATCTATTGTTTGAGCGGTAACTTCCGCATAGCAGAATATAGAATGCTTAGCAGATCTAGGAATGCGCCTGGACTAGAAATTACTATCGTCAATTGTGATGAGCTTGGTTATAGTAGTATACAGTGATTGAGCTAATAACTGTATAAGATATCAAATATTATCACATTTATATGAAAAAAGTGTGAAAAATAACATAAATACAATAAGCTATCTATATAGAAATCTCTCCTTTCATAAAAGTACTGGCTTGACCAGAAATAAGCACGCGATTTTCTCCAAGATTCTTAGAACGCACTACCCCTCCTCTTTTGGATAATGATATCGATATAAACTCATCTTTGCCCAACTTGCGACTCCAATAAGGGACCAAACGGCAATGAGCCGACCCACAGACTGGATCTTCGTATATAGCAACCCTTGGGGCAAAGTAGCGAAAGACAAAATCACACTCGCTTTTGTCATCACAAGCAGCTGTAACCAGCAATGATCTGTAAGGAAGCTGTTTTAGATTGACTATGTGCGGTACTAGGTTCTTAACCTGATCTTCTGTCTTAAATTCCATAAACAAACAATTTTCCCCAAATCCAACATAAATCGGATCATAATTTACTAGCGATGAATGCAAGATCTCACCCAACTCTATGGGATTGACAGCATAAGCTGGAAAATTCAAATTGACCCAGCTTTCTGTTTTAGTCGTCACTAATTGACCGGCAACACTTTCAAAAAGCACAGTGTCTTTAGTGTTGATGAGCTGTTCTTCGGCCAAAATATGATATGCAGCGATCGTGGCATGAGCGCAAATAGGGGCCTCGGAGTTGGGAGTAAACCATCTAATGTGATAATGACAATCACTTAAACTCTTCACAAAAGCGGTCTGAGACAAATTCATCTCCATAGCTATGCCTTGCATTACTTCAACAGGCGGAAAATCAGTCACTATACAAATGGCCGCTGGATTCCCACTAAACCTCTTGTTGATAAAAGCATCTGCTACCCATATTTTCATTTCAATTTCATTACGCAATTAGCGTTCATTTAGGATGGACAATATATGCCAATTTCGTCTAAATATCAATACGCTCCATTTGCTGATCCACAAAACGAATATATTCGTCCTGACCTTAGGATAAGTGTTTTACTCCTTCACGTAGGTATAAATACCCAGTCATCACCGTCAGACCAGCAGCAACCCAAAGGGCTGCAGTTCCAACTTGAAAAGCATATACGATGCCGGAACCCTCATTGCCCAGCAATATCAAAATAATCGCAATCATCTGGACAGCTGTTTTTATCTTAGCCAAAAATGTTACCGGCAAAGCAACACGGATTTCTGCTAAATACTCCCTCATACCTGAGACCAGTATTTCTCGACATAATATAGCGAGTATTGGCACAACGGGAGCAAGGTTGCGGTCAACCATCATAACCAAAGTAGCAACTACAAGCATTTTATCTGCGATAGGGTCAAGGATCCTGCCAAATGTTGTTTGAGCTCTCCATCTTCGAGCTAAAATACCATCAATATAGTCAGTTATACTGGCGAAAATAAAGATTCCCGCGGTCACGTATTGAGCTATCACCCCTTCCATGTAAAAAGAGACAACCAACACAGGGATCATAGCAATCCTTGTAACAGTAAGTATGTTTGGGATATCTCTGATCATGCAAACTAAAACCAAGTTGTAATCTATGCTCTTGTTTAATTATCTACGGGTATAAAATCAAGCATGTTGATGGCAATGGTTCATTTAAATTGCCCTATATGTGATTGATGGGAGTCATGGTAAAATTTCACCCTACTGCAGTTACCCATCAATTCCACCGCTCAGATATAGAACTGAGGTTATTTAACCTGTGTTCTAGTATCAATTTACAGATTAGCATTTTTTGGATAGTA
>CAIOSF010000285.1 GCA_903860855.1 uncultured Alphaproteobacteria bacterium
ATTTACCCATGCATTCTTTAAAGCTTTGCTCTTTCTTGGCGCCGGTAGTGTCATCCATGCTCTGCACGGAGAACAGGATATTCGACAAATGGGAGGTCTGAGGAAAAAGATACCGATCACATATCTACTGATGTTAATTGGGACTCTCGCCATATGCGGTATATATCCTCTGTCAGGGTTTTATTCCAAGGATCTGATTCTGGAAATGCTGCATCATGCTACTTCTGTTGGTTCTGGTGGTAAGTTTTCTGAGTTCTCTAATGCCGCATTAGGCGCGTCATTCATTGACATAGCCTGGTTTAGTTATAGCATTTGTTTGCTTACTGTTGGTCTGACATCCTTCTACTCGTGGCGGTTGTTCGTATTGGTTTTTGGGAAGAGAGGCAGTGATGTTTCTGATAAACATCCTAATGCTTCAGAGTCTGGAGTTTTTATGATTACGCCAATGATCATTCTAGCTTCTGGTGCTATTTTAGCGGGAATACTAGGTGATACGTTAGGCTTAGGAAGTAGAACCTGGTGGTCTGATGTTCTAGCATTACCAAAAACAGAACACAAACTGGTACAGAAATTGAATCATGATGTGGGATTGAATCAAAACATAGGATCAAATGCAGACACAGGTATATCAGAAGCTGGTATAGACGAAGACACAGACATGAGCAGCAAAAGAGAGGAGGGTGATGATAGCACGACCATGAGTGCCCAAGCTAAGGCCTCATTCGCCTATGAAAAGCTCTTTGAGCTTTTACCTTTGATCATATCCGTTCTCGGTATTGCCACTGCACAATTCACATATGTCTATACCAACGGTATAACGAGATTCTTCACTAGAAGATTGAGCTCTCTTTATAGTTTGATATACAATAAATATTACTTTGATGAGATCTATAATTTAATATTTGTCAGTGGTTTTAGGTTAATAGCCAAGATAATCTGGAAAGTATGTGATGTCAGGTTTATAGATGGTATTCCGAATGGATTAGCATCACTATCACGTTGCCTCGCCTACGTGCAGAGTCGAATTCATACAGGAAAGATTTATCAATATAGTTGGGTTATGTTTATTGCTCTTATGTTATTGATATATTATGGGATATTTAGAGCGACGGACGAAATGACTTTTATGCAAATTGGTGGTTAAGCTATATGATACTTTCATTTCTCATAACATTTCCGATATTATCTGCAGCTGCGGTTATGCTCATTGGGAAAACCCCAAAAGTTCAGAAAGATTTGAAGATTTTTGCATTGCTTGTATCGGTAGTTGAACTGATCGCTGCGGCTTGTATGTATTATAGGTTTCTATTCAATCATTCTAATAACTATGTTAGTTATGGTCAGTACCACTTTGTTGAAAGGTATGCCTGGGTGCCAAGCTATAATATTGAGTATTTCCTGGGAATTGATGGTCTATCGGTATACTTTATTTTGCTTACAGCGATATTAACCCCTCTTTGTTTGCTGGTGAGTTGGAAAAGTATCGAAAATAGGGTGTCAACTTATTTTGCTCTCTTTCTTCTAATGGAGGGGATCATTATTGGGTTTTTCGCCGCTCTTGATTTGGTTTTATTCTATTTATTTTTCGAATCTGTGTTAATACCAATGTTCTTTATCATTGGTGGATGGGGAGGTGAAAATAGAATATATGCGACATTTAAATTCTTTTTATATACTTTTTTTGGCTCGGTATTCATGCTAGTTGCCATAACATATATCATATATAATTGCGGATCTGGTGATATATCACGCTTTACAACTAGTGATTTTGATGGCGTTCGCTCAAGTCATTTGCTGTGGCTAGCAATCTTTATAGCATTTGCTGTTAAGATACCCATGTGGCCGTTTCACACCTGGCTGCCGGACGCTCACGTTCAGGCCCCAACGGGGGGTTCTGTAATCCTTGCCGGAGTTTTGCTGAAGATGGGGGGATATGGCATGTTGCGTGTGCTTTTACCTCTGATGCCTCATTTATCATTTGATGTATTTGGTAACACCATCCAAATATTAAGTATCATAGCCATTATATATACATCCTTCGTTGCCTTGGCTCAAACAGATATGAAAAAAATGATTGCTTACTCATCTGTAGCTCATATGGGGTATGTTACCGCGGGGATTTTTACTAATTTTGATATCTTCACTGGTTTTATCAGAGTAGTTAGCCTTTCCGGAGTGGCATCTGCTGTAGCTTTAGGTTCAGGAGGGGTATTAGGCTCTACTGTGTCGCCTGGAGCGATGATAGAGGGGCTGAGTGCGGCGACCAACTTTGAGCTCAGTGGGATGAGCGGAGCCATGATGCAGATGATCAGTCATGGAGTTATTTCATCAGCTTTATTCCTCATAGTTGGGATGTTGTACGAGCGCACCCACACGAAAGAAATTGCTGCCTATGGCGGATTAGCGCATAAAATGCCTGTACTGTCAGCTTTCTTCATGCTATTCATGCTTGCCTCGGTTGGTTTGCCTGGTACATCTGGGTTCGTAGGAGAATTTATGGTAATCGTTGCTGTATTCGGTGTTAAACCGATCTATGGTTTTTGTGTTGCAACTGGAATGGTCATGGGTGCTGCTTATATGCTTACTCTTTATCGCAGAGTTGTATTTACTGATTATAGCGATGATGCATCAGTGGTTATGGCTGGAACAGCTACAAGCAAGACCACAACTGATATATCATGTCGAGAAGTATTGATTTTAGCTATGTTATCTATATTAGTATTGCTGCTAGGTATATATCCAAAGGTTATTTTGCCTGTTATAGATAATACTATCTATGCTATGATCAACCAATAATATCTTAGATCGACTCTTTTTGGTGCCAAGCATTAGTCTAATTGATTGTATAAGCGGCAGCAGTTTAATGATAGCAAATAGTTTTTTAGTTAGTGATTAGTAACAATGTACAATTTGATGACTGAGTCTTTAATTTTTATATTACCAGAGATCATTATCTTATTAGGGATTTTAGTCCTATTGATCCTAAAGATGTGCAATCTAAAGGACATGAGATTGATGAGTCATTGCGCTATACCATTCTTAATAGCTAGTGCCTATATCTTGATAAGAAACTATTTATATACAGGTGTGGGACATGCCTTCAGCGATGCAATAACCCATGACACATTTGTATATTTTGCCCAGCTTTTTCTTCTTATAGCATCAATACTGATATTTTTAATGTTAGCTGGTTCAGAAAAGATGCAGCCTGAAATCCCAGCTCTTCTTCTTGCCTCTGTCTTGGGAAGCATGGTTATTATAGCAAGTAATGATTTTATCGTTTTGTATCTTGGACTTGAGCTGGCAAGCCTCTCTCTCTATGTATGCGTTGCATCGCGCACTACAAATAATTTTTCTCTAGAAAGTGGGATTAAATACTTTATTCTAGGCAGTTCGGTAAGTGGGATATATCTTTTTGGTGCGGCCCTGATATATATATCATCTGGCTGTATTGATTTTGACCAAATAGCTGCGGCTAATCCATTTGCTCAACTTATAACCGGCGATGATGCTGGGATTTTAGCTATACCAATGGCATTCTGGGTTGGTATCATCATGATAATAATTAGCTTATGCTTTAAACTCTCGATCGCACCTTTTCATACGTGGGCTCCTGATGTCTATCAGGGAGCTCCTACAGTCATCACCGCTTTTATTGGGAGTATTTCCAAAATCTCTGCTGCCTGCATCATGGTAAAACTTGTGTGCAATGTTTTTGACCTGATGATTTCTAATATTCAGCAGATCTTGGTTATTGTTGCGGTGATATCGATGATTGTTGGGAGTTTAGGTGGTATCATGCAAAAGAGCGTCAAAAGAATGCTTGCTTATAGCACAGTAACCCACATGGGCTTTATCCTGGCAGCCCTAGCAGCTGTTTCAAGTGATGGGCTTAATAATACTGGTACAGTAGGAGCAATGAATTATCTTATTATTTACGTTATATGCATCGTGATTCCTACTTTTACCTCAATAACATACTTGGGTCGTAATCATGATATTACCATAAAACAATTATCAGGATTAAAATCGCGTAGTCCAGTAATAGCAGCCAGCTTAGCTATGCTGATGTTGTCGTCAATAGGTATCCCGCCATTACCAGGATTCTTCGCAAAGTTCTATGTTGTTGGTGGATTGGTTGATGCAGAAATGTATGGTATAGCATCCTTCCTAGTGATTATGAGTGTATTGAGTAGTTTTTATTATCTTAGAGTGATAAAGTACATGTACTTCACTGAGGATGAGAGTGAATTGGCTAGTAATCACCTAAATGGAGAAGAGGTTGATCATGCTATCGATAGTAATATGAGTGGGGTTGCATTGATGGCTTCAGTAGGTTCTACTGGTAGTGAAAGAGGCGTCAACTATAGGGAACAAGGAAGCTTGTGGGAGCTGAAGGTGTTGATGGCCATTGGATTTATGGTGAACATTGCTTATCCACTCTTTGCCATTGATAGAATCTTTAATATCAGCAGGTTTATGGTTGATGTATTGTTCTAGATTTATACAATCAAGCATTTTTATGAATGAGTAATATGATACCTAGTTATTTCAACTTATTGGCTATAGTCAAATGAGTTGAAGAGGGGAATTGGATATATTAAATAGAAGTGGTAATAGAAATAAGAAATTGATACCACGGCAAGGGCCTAGAGTAGAGATTAAAGTGGAATTGGCCAAGCCATGATGAGTAATTGGTATGTTTTGTTAAAAAAGACTGTTTTACGTAAGAAAGGGCCTAAGTTCACAAACGCAGTACACTATACATTGGAGATAGTATATCGTTGTTATGGGATGGAGGGTTACAAGCGTCTGTCGCTAGATGACAGGAAGAATGGCATTGTTAACAAAGTTATTTCCATTATATTAGGTAGATATTATACAGGATCAAGGCACTACATAGAACTTCTGATTAACGGAAGCTTTAATGCTGTCGTTGATTTTTCGAAGAAGTTTGTACTAAGGTTCCCAAATTTTTTAAGTCTTTTTTGGAGTATTTACTAAAGGATAAGTTAGTGGTATAAGCATCAAAAGCCATCATGCCATATTATGATAATCTGTAAAATTTGCTCAAACAAAGAGATTGTAAAGAATGGGAAAGTACGCAATAAGC
>CAIOSF010000286.1 GCA_903860855.1 uncultured Alphaproteobacteria bacterium
ATTTTGGATTAGGATCACCGATTACTTTTTGATTAGGATCTGCAATTGGAAGTCCATAACCAGAATTTGCAACACCACCAACATATTGTCTGCCATCCACTACTACCTGACCTTGAGCATTCCTTAGATAATCACCTCCATATATCACCCCATAAGGCTTTCCTACTATTGCTTCTGCCTCTACTGATGTAAATCCTCCAATCGCATACTGATTGAGACCTGCGCCTAGAGAAAGAACCTTACTAATATTTTTAGACCAGTTGACCGTTAAATCCCATGTAAATCCGTCTCCCTTGACTGGAGTGATGGTTCCTATCAGTTCAATTCCTTGATTTCTTATTTGTCCATTATTAGAAATGAAGTTTACAAATCCTGTAGAAGGTGCTATCGGAGCCGGTATAATACCATTCACAGTCGTGGTATTGTAATAAGTGATGTCAAAGCCGAAACCACCAAAAGTTTTTAATCCGGTCAGAAAACGCATTTCTAGTCCTGCTTCATAAGATTTGGTGAATTCAGGCTTTATAGCTGAATTACTAAGAGTTCCACTATTCGCATAGCCATTAAGCCCATTGAAAGGGAAAGAAACACCATTAGTCCAACCGTCATTACCTACTGTATACTGTCCATAGTACCTTTGTATCAAATAAGGGCTGGGCGATTTACCGACCTCCGCCCAAGACACTCTGATCTTTCCATAAGGCAGCCACTTACTCGTGCTCATCTTAGCAGTCTCTGTAAATATCCAAGAGCCACTTACAGAAGGGTAATTATAACTGCGACTGCCCTGCGGCAAGGTTGAGCTCCATTCATTTCGGTCAGTAAGATTAATGTATAGTTGACCTTTCCAATCTATGTTTAACGCTCCGTAGCCTGCGTATCTCAAAATCTTGCTATGACTCTCAGACGCAATAATGGTACTTGCATCCGATATGTTACTAAATCCAGGGAAATTGAGATTGGTTCCATTCTCTAATGAATTTTGGCCGTAGTTAGAATATACGTTGTAACCTAGAAGCAAACTGGCATTAAAATTCTTAAATAGATCTTTATGCAACGTTCCCATGAAGTCGGAGTTTAAAATCCGGCTAAAGTACTGATCAACAATTATCTGTCCGCTAGGTTGAGTATATGATCCAATAGCCAAGACCTGTTGATGCCTTTCGCTGTAAAAGTCAACTCCCATCCTAGCACCTAAATTTAACCATGATGTTGGGTCAGCTGTGACATTTATTGTTCCAAAAGCGCGATTTAGGTCACTTCTATATCTATTATTATTTATACTGAAATATGGATTATCAAATCCACCTGTAAAATATGTGCGTTGTGATCCATCCAGATTTGTGTAGATGTTTGGATCGCTAACATTACTTATGTTGCCATTTGAATTATCAAAACTAATTGGAGTTCTGTATACACCGTATGTGATAGCAGAGCCATTATTTCCAGACAATGCTCCGTCCATCCCTGAATTTATATAGCTAGCGCTCCCTGAGATGGTCGCTACCTTACCTATTTTTTGCTCTCCTGATAGAGTCACAGTGGTTTTATTGATATCTGTGAGCGGGATAATACCAGTCTGATAAAGATTTGACAACCCTAAGCGGAAAGAACCATTTTCTGAACCTCCGTTAATGGAAAAACTATTAGTAGTAGTCACACCTGTCGTAAAAATTTTAGTATTGTTATAAGGTGTAAAAGGCAACTTGGCGGACGGATCGCTTTTACCAACTATATTCCCATGATTGTCATAACCATTGTTTGATATAGCACCTAATCCGTCCCAATACATTGTATCCTTATTAGGTCCCCATGATCTGCTAGTGCCAGCAGTATATCCATTTTTTGATCCCTGTAGATATGTGTTCTGAAGTTCAGGTAGCTTATTTACCTTATCAAATGTAACGGAGGTACCGACGTCGATACTCCATTTTTTTGACCCTTTCTTACCTCCCCTCTTTGTGGTTATCATTATCACCCCATTGGAAGCAAGACTGCCATAAAGAGCGGCAGCCGATGGTCCTTTGAGCACTGATACATTCTCGATATCATCCGGATTGAGATCTGTACCTCTATTCTGGTTGATACCCCCGTTATTTCCTCCCGGATCTTGTCCTACATTACTCAGTGTATTATACTGCGAATTATCTATAGGCACTCCATCCACCACTATCAGGGGTTGGTTATCATTTGAGATCGATGTGATGCCCCTCAGCTGCAGATTCACTGCTGCCCCCGGTTGCCCAGAAGCAGTCGTTACACTCAAACCGGCCACTTTGCCGCTGAGCGAACTCAATGCATCGGGATTTCCAGCCTTAGTGAGGTCTTCTGCATTGACCTCCTGTACTGCATATCCAAGAGCTTTCTTTTCGCGCTTGATACCAAGTGCCGTAACTATAACATCATCTAAAACTTTCTCGTTTTCCCCAAGAACAACGTTCACAGTCGAACCGATTATTTCTACTGTCCTGGTTTTCATACCTGTATATGATACTATAAGATTCTTTGAATCATTCGGAACTGCAATAGAATATTTACCATCTACATCAGTGGTTGTCCCGATCGTAGTTTTCTCCACAAGAACGATGGCTCCTATGATCGGCTGATTGTCTTTAGCTGATGTCACCACACCACTCACAGCGCGCTGACCATAAGAAAACGTCGCAACTACAAACCAAAACACAAATACACAAATTAATTTAAACTTCATGCTTGCTATTTTTTTGATTGTTTTTTAATAATGGGGCAAGTTATTTCCTTGCATAACACTCTCATAATAACTAAGAGTTAAAAGCAAGAAAATGAGTAACATCACTCATCACCTTAAATGATTTTGTTATCCAATATTCTCCAAGCTTAAAGACCTGTCGCAGATTATTTCTGAGCTATCATGATCTGGTAAAAGATACTCAGATGTCCCCCGACCATTTCCCTCCCATTAACCCGAGAATCTTATAGTTGATGGCTTCTAGAATACTATCCGATGAAAAAGGTATAATGCTGGAATGCAGACTCTGATCTCAAAAAAATTCAGAATAAATAAGCTTACTCAATCTTAGTTTGCTTCGATGTATATGCCTTTAAAATATTTACTTTTACTGCGTTTCATATACAACTAGGAAGTGGCCTACCTGCAAAGGGGGCCATTTTATATTTGCATCAGAAGTGAGAATAGCGCTTGAGAATAGCACTAGCATATGACAACGCCCATTATATTTCCAATAAAAGGGTTAAGCAAAATTTTGTTTATCAGCATCTTCAAGATTTAACATTTTCGCACCAAGTGTTCCACTTTACATGGCGGCAGATAAGAATTAATAACCCGTAAGAAGCAAATGAAAATAAAGGCTGAAACCTTTGATATATTGGCATTTTGAATTGTCAGATAAAATAGAGTAGGCCTTGTATTTATCAAGAACTGGAATGATGTATCCCGATATGTCGCTCTTATATTTTAGTCGAAAAAAAATTTATGCATTAATAGCAACAGGTCAAATCCATACTCTATCGCACCCCAGTCATCTTAAATCAATATGGAGCGAAGCTTTTTAAGGCTTTGCTCACAATCTAAAGCAATATAAAGCGCTTACAAGTATTACACACAACAGCACAATTAAGTAAAGTAGTAATGTTCTTCCTTGTTGAGGGTCCCCTATAATCATTCGATGA
>CAIOSF010000287.1 GCA_903860855.1 uncultured Alphaproteobacteria bacterium
AATATTGTTTATCAAAACGTTCATCAAATCTAATGAATCATTATCTTGATAAAGCGCCCCATGACATGGCTCCACCCAGACCTTGATCGCACATATACTTCATCTTGCACTCAAGTGATACCTTGTCATCATAGCTTATCCATTCCTGCTTAGCAGCATTATAAAGATAGGGTACCTTGGCAACATCGTCCCAATACCTTATATAGCCAGGTTGACCCAATTTTTCCAACTCAATATCGCGGTATATATATACTTGTATCACCGGTGCCACAATTACCAGTACAATCTGTACCAACAGCCGAACTTGGGACATTATAGAATACACGACCATATAACGGCACACCCAATACGAGTTGATCTCGCGGCAGTCCTGCGACCAATATAGCTTGTACTGTTTTATCAACACTTAAGCTACCATCATTGCTAAATAAAGGGGCGTCATGTGATGTTTTGCCATCCCAGATATCGCCAATATCATAGGCCATTAGTAATATATAATTTATTTTCCCTGCAATGCCGGCATAATCTATATTAGCTATCCCCTGGAGATTTGGCGATACAGCGGCGGTAATATCTGTATCGGGGAATGCATTGTGAATTGCCGTAATGAGCTTACTAAAGCTGGCCTTATCAGAATTAGGAATTAATGCTTGTCCACTTAGTTGATTAGGAGTTGCATAGTCGGAGCTGGACAGGCTGTATTAGCTGCGACTGCAAATGGTGGTTGGGCCGATCATTAATATTGCATGATCCATCGCTTGGCAGGAGAGCAACGGTATTTTCAATAGATAATTTTGTTGGAATAGCAGGAGGTGTGTTCCAGTCTCTACCAGGCTGTAAATCGCTCCAGATATCGGTGAATGCTAGAGTTCCACTAAGCCTTAGTGGAACGGTCACAGTGCCGGCAAAATCTGCATTCGTTGTTAACGGAGCTATAAATGCTAGATTCGCATTTGTCAGATTTCCTGCTACGCCTTGAAAAAGAGCTAGCTGGATTGGGTCATTCAATCCCTGTCCCAAGCCAGTAATGCTGCCATAGTTGGGAACATAAGTGAATAGAACTTTAGGTTGTGGCACTCCGTTATCGTAGGCTGTCATTAAAGGTGGCCCAAAAACTCCTGGAAAATCCGAGACGTTGGTGGATCTAATAATGCCTTCAATCGCCGCATCAGTTGCTGCTCCCGCGCTTTTAATGATACCAGCTTGATTTGCTTTAGTCACTATTGCAAATACTGCTGGTAATAGGTTGAGGTTGTTGAAACCATTTCCAGCCAGTACTTGTTATTGTTATTTATCCAAATTACTGTCAGCAATTCGTTTATCTACCAGAGACTATTCCAGAAATCCTCAGCATCATGCCAAACGCTGGCAGCGGCATCAGCAGTTACAGTGGCTTCGATGGCGGCAACGTCAGTGATACCAGCAGCGATATCGGCAAGACATAGCGTGGCAGCAGCATTGATCGTAGAAGCGATAGCGTTAAGGTCAGTGATACCGCAGAGACATCAGCGGCGACCGAGGAAATGACAGCGTTGGCGGAGGCCCTGGCTATGGCGGTGATAGCAGTGGCATCGGCAACACCTGCGTTGATAATGGCTGTAACTGAGGAGATGACGGCATTGCCAGCAGTCTGGGCGGAAATATAGATGAAGGCGGCAGAGTCGCTACCGGCGCGATAGCAGAGGTAAAGGCACTGAGAGCGGCAGATCTGGCAGCAGCATTGGCAATGATAGTGTTGATGTCAGTGATACCGGAAGCAGCGGAGGAGGCCATGGATGAGGCGACGGCGTTGGCAACAGAGTAGGTGGCGTCAGCAATACCATTGCCGTTGCTCCCGCCAAGCAATGTAGTACCGCCGAGTAGCGTGTGTGTATGATCTCCAGCTTGCGCGGTTTGCTGTAGGGCTAGTAACCAAGCATAGTCTTGCAAAGGATTTGTAATATCGTTATAGTCGCTACTGGAGCGTATGGTGCCATCTGCCAGTTGATACGCGATATGAAAGTCGCCGGTACTTTTTTGTGCGGCCCTTAGCATTAAATCGATAACGGTACTGTTCGGATTAGATAGTTCTAGCGCTAACCTCTTGGTACCTCCGTAAACTCTTATAGCCAAAGATGATAATTCATCATCTGTATAGCAGCCATTGGTCACCTGAGGTGAAAAATCTACTGAATCACCCAAACGCATGCAGGATAAAGTCGAGATAGGCATATCTATTTACCTTATTTATGTTTATATAATGATCCAAATCTAGAAAGCATACTTTATGTATAAATCAGCACCATTAACGATCAGTTTTTTTAGCTTGAAAGGCCTAGTACTCATTTGAATTGCATTGGGTAATCGCGATGCAATGTGTCCCCTATCCACTGATACATTGCCAAGATTTTGATAAGTATAACCAAGGCCAACTTTCAAATTATTATTAAGACCGGCTTCAACACCAAGGCCTGCGCTATACATTAGATTTGTTCTGTCCTTAGAGAGGTATCGATCCGAAGTCGGTGTGCCGTCAGCCTGTACACCAGTTAAATATCCATGATTTTTATTTTTTGCGAATCCAAGGCCAAACTTAACATATGGCTTGAATATGTTGTAATTAACAAAATAATACCCAGATAGATCAACTACTCTACTTTGAGTATTGCCACTTATTCCGCTATGCGAACTAGCTTCCATTCTATTTGTGGAAAATGAATAGGATCTATACCCTAGTTCAAGGTTGATATCTTTGCATTCGGGTAGTATATATCCTAACGCTATACCATAACCAATATCTCTGGTTGGAGAGCCAAGGGGAATATCTATCCCATGCCCCTTAAGATCAAGTTTTTGTGGCCAGGCCATGCTAGCAATGGCTTTGACGTAGTATCGTTGCTCATGTTGTCGTTCGCGACGAGGACGTTCTCTATCCTCGGCATAGCTATATTGAGTTGTAACGAGCATAAGGCATGTTAGCACCATATGCTTTGCGAGATTATTCATGTTTCTGTATGAGAGCATTGGCTGATAATCATCAAAGTTGCAAAACATACTCTGATTTTATCGCATTTTCGCCATATATACAACTTTAAATAGAGATTATTTTGTTAACTGGAGATTGTTTTTAACAAAATCACTATATGACGCCCTCTCCTAGACCGCCAACCGACCATCAATCACGAACCATTCAGTGCATACGCAAGCTTTTTACGCCAATCTTCCGCGGTAAAACAACCAAGAAAGCTTTGGGTTTTCATACTAGCTTGCGACTTTGCGATACCCCTGCAAGTCATGCAATGATGACTTGCCTCTATAATGATTGCCACACCCATAGGCTTTAAAATATCGTATATTGTTTTAGCGATTTGGGCTGTTAGTCTTTCCTGCACCTGAAGGCGACGAGAATAAACATCGACTAGCCTAGCCAATTTACTAATACCTACAACGCGGTGATTCGGTACGTAAGCCACGTGGACGCGGCCCATGATTGGCGATATATGATGTTCGCAGTGAGAGTAGAACTCAATGTTTTTCAGCAAGATCAGCTCATCATAACCATCAACTTCTTCGAAGGTTTTTTGCAACAACTCGGCTGGATCTTCTTGGTACCCTGAAAAAAATTCCTTCAGACTCAACAAGAAACGCATGGGGGTATCGCTTAAACCCTCCCTATCAGGATCATCTCCCATCCATCTTATGAGAGTCTTTACTGCTTCTAAATCTTCTTTATCCATTTCTTACTTATTTACTTATTTAAAAATATTGGTCAATTTTACCTTGCCTTGTTTATCGTACAATTCGCAAACTTTATCAAGATGAAGCTGATCCTTCTTGGTCCACATAATATCATCACTCCTATGTGGCTCTACTCCTTTATGGCGTCGGCAAAAGGCGTTAGCGGCATGAATTGTGGCAATATTCATGGTTCCAGATAGTTCCATTCCATAGCCTATGTGATGCAATTTATTTTGAATATCTTGCACATTGATCACAAATTCATCAGCCATAGCTCCTTCACCGTCACGAATACGTCGCAGATTTGCTCTCTTCTCAGCAATGTCATCATGATCTCGGCTACCTTTTATGCAACTGTCACCAGTTGTACCATCTTGTAATAACGTAAAAGTCCGATCAGCATTATATTGCTGATCATGAACATAAAGCCCAATACCGTTTAGTGCTAGGGTCTGCCATGGAAATGCCGAGTGTGGATCAACCTTGCGTCCAGGCGCTACATCACTGTGAGCGAGGATATTAGCTTGAGTCACTGGGTTTCTTTGGGCTATGTCATGCATTAGACCGATCAAAGAATCTATCTGGCTATGTTGGAATAGCTCATAACCGCTATTCACAAGTTCAATTCCTATTGAGTAATTGTTGATATTATTTCTCCCTCTCCAAGAGCTCATCCCAGCGTGCCATGCTCTCTTATCTTCCGGTACAAGCTGAAATATCAAGCCATCTTTGTCTATCACATAGTGTGAGCTTACTTGCGACTCGTGTTTAGTTAAGATATTAAGAGCCGTTTTTACATCTTTTGTGGCTGTATGATGCAGGACTATTGTATCTATTGCGCATTCTTCTGGCCGACTATTGAAATTAGGCGAAAGGATGGTTTTAATTTGTTGCATATTGTTTGAATACAGTGTTGTCATATAAATCACTTGATTTGAAGTTGGATACGTTAACCTATTCAGTGTATAGTGGCAGCCGATGATCAATTTGCGCATTCAAATCAATGCATCAACTAGTCCACCTCAAACAAGATAATGACCTAACCATGGCACCGGAAGGCTACTCACACATAGCCGTAGATCTCAGGGCAATATCGTCAAATTATAAAATCATAAAAAATATAGTTGGACCAAAGGTTTTATGCGCTGCAGCGGTAAAAGCAAATGCCTATGGTTTGGGCATGGAGAGGATTTGCAGAACTCTGTTTACAGCCGGTTGTAAAGACTTCTTCGTCGCCAATATACAGGAGGGTATAGCCTGGTATGAATCTATGGTTGGTGTGGTTGAACAATTTAAAGATCCATATGAAATTGATTCATCTTTGAAGCATTGCATATCCCTAGCAAGAATTCCTCCATCCTCCTCATCAGACTGCATGACCATGGAGTCACCAAGATGTTATGTACTCCATGGTCCTCGATCGCCTCAGGAAATTGCCCTAGCACAGAAGTATGGACTTATTTTGGTTCTGAATTCACGAGAGCAATTCAATATGGTCCTAAAGCATGGAGAGCATTATATGCCGATTGTCGTTCATGTCGATACTGGCATCAACCGTCTCGGCATGTCTGAAACAGAGTTTAAAGAATCGATTGATGAGCTGAAAAAATGTAATTTGCTCTACCTAATGAGTCACCTCGCCTCATCAGAAGAGCATGATTCATCGCAAAATCATGAGCAAAGACAGCTTTTACTCAAGGCATCAAGATATCTACCTAAGGCAAAACTATGTCTGGCCAACTCTGGTGGCGTATTTCTTGGTAATTCATATCACTTTGACATGGTAAGGCCTGGTATAGCTTTGTATGGAAGTAATCCTGTTCCAAAAGATCGCTCAAAATGCCATAGCATCATGCACCCAGTCGTAACCCTGAGATGCAAAGTTATTCAAAGGAAAATTATTGATCAGAATGGCTATGTTGGTTATGGAGCCACTTATCCTGTAATAAAAGGCACAAAGCTTCTGATTGCTGAATATGGTTATGCTGATGGTCTACCTCGATCATTAAGCAATAACGGCTATGTTGAGGTTATTGTCAATAGTGATAATGTTTGTAGTATGAATAGGTTTCATGGGATTGGATTCGATGGACCACTAAGGAGATATAGATTACCAATAGCTGGCAAAGTAAGCATGGATCTCTGTACAATCGATGCAACAACATTGCCTGATGATATTTTTGCCAAGGTTGACTATGTTGAGCTTATAAATGATCATCTAACAATTGATGATATTGCAAAAGATGCTAATACTGTTGCTTATAAGATTCTCATTCGCCTAGGCAATAGATATGGCAGGATTTACTATGATTTATAATGTGGTGCAAGGTTTCCTGGAGCGAGTAGGGCAGTCGGCTATAGATTTCGTTCGCGATCTGGGAAAGATCACAATTTTTGTTTCACAGGTCATCCTTGTATTCTTCTCCAAAAGGTTCTATTTCAAGGTCTTTATCAAGCAAGTCATAGAAATTGGTTATTATTCCCTCCCGGTTATAGGGCTAACAGCGATATTTACGGGAGCCGTCCTTGCCCTGCAGAGCTATACAGGCTTCTCCCGCATGAATGCCGAGAGCGCCGTGGCGTCAATCGTAGTTCTATCCATTACCCGTGAATTGGGTCCGGTACTTGCTGGTCTTATGCTCGCAGGTCGAGTTGGTGCCGCCATTGCGGCTGAGGTTGGGACTATGAAGGTAACAGAGCAAATTGATGCTCTCTATACCTTAAACACCAATCCATTTAGTTATCTATTTGTACCTAGAGTACTTGCTGGAACTCTAATGCTTCCTTTGTTGGTATTAGTTGCTGATATAATCGGTGTTTTGGGCGGATATCTAATCAGTACATATAAATTGGGCTTTAATCCCTATGTTTATCTCAAGAAAACCTTTGATTATCTTGAGGTGAGCGATGTAACATCAGGTCTCATCAAAGCTTCTGTATTTGGATTCATTGTCTGCG
>CAIOSF010000288.1 GCA_903860855.1 uncultured Alphaproteobacteria bacterium
GACTTCGCCTTTGGTTTGACTTCGCTTCCAGCTTGTCTATTGCATGTGGCTTGTCGCTCATAGCAACGCTTCGTGACGATGCACTCTGCAAAGTCCAGGATGTATTAGTTCATACCTATTCGAATTATTTTCAGATCCTGAAACAAATGAGAGTTCTGATCCCAACTTTATCTTTTGACATTCAGTGCGTGGTATAATAACAACTATAAATTGTTTTTAAGTTAAAAATAGGTTGAATCTACCTCTATGAATTGTGGAAATCCCCAAAACAATATGACAGCGTTTATGTGTAATGTCATAAACAATGCAACCCAAATATTCACAAATGATCAGCTCATAGCATATGATGCTTTATCTGAGGCTGAGCAATACCAGGCTGATAGCATCATTCAGTGCGCTGCCAACATGTTGTTGATGAATCTGGGATACAATATGCAGTATGCCTATTCTCCTGTATATGTGTGGGAATCAACCCAGAGCTCTGCTTTACAACAAATAATGCAAGATCGCCTTGCAGATCAAGCTGGGGCGTGGAATTTTGCTCAGATCTCATTGCAATCTATGATGGAAGCTTTGATCGCCGACCCCGTAAATTCTCCTGCTTCTTCCCCCGTGGAGGTTGCAAATATGGCTGGCATGGTGAATACGATATTCAATACTGTGTATTGGATCACTGGAGACAATGGTGCATTCGCCATGCCTGGTATATACAATGTTGATCAAATGAATGGCGCTGCCGGCATAGCTGGATCTGGTCCTGCTTCCGTTCCAGGTATTCAAAATGATCAATACTTGGGGACCGTGTTATACGATCTTGCAGCTTTAAATGTCTTGCAATGTTTTGGCGATCCCACTGCGACTGCAAATGCCATCAGTTATGGCGCTTCTGTAGAGACAAATAACATCATTACAGGATCATCAGATTTTCAACCAAATGGTCTAGACGGTTTTTTAGCTATACATCCAGACCAATTTGCCCCAACAACCAACATAGAAAGCCTAGCTGCCGTCATGTATGTAGCGTTCGAGACGGCGATAAGTGGAGTTACCACTCAACAAAACCTCAATCAGTTTAATAGTCTTGTAATGACCCTTAGCCTCAATACAACCCAGGCAGCAACTCTAAGTTCAATGCAGTCAGTATTCACAGGGATGATCAATGCTGTTAGCAATAACAATATCTATCCATTGTTGCAACTAAGTGGTTTGTATGACCTTCTCAACAATGACCCCGCTGACGCATCTGGAGGTACTAATTACGGCATGAATATTGCAATCTACGGGCCAACCGCAGGCTGTGTCAGAGAGAATACATGGTGGTTTAACTGCGTATATAGTGTGGATGCTATTCCTGCAATTAACGTGTATAAAGCATACTTTGATTATACAGGATACAACACCGCCTATTCAGTACAACCTTTAGCACAAGCTCCCACCTTATATCAGCAGCTCATGAGCGTGTTCACTGGGGTGCACACTGAAACTTATGACTTGGCCCTCTCAAACGTCTTGAAAATGGATATCACGGCTCAAGCTAATGGTATGGCCGCGCAGTTGTCTAGTCAAGCAAATTTCGCAGTACTTGATCAGATATATGTTCAATTGCAACAAGTGAATCAAAATTTAAACTCAATTAATGAAACATTAACACAGATTGAACAAACATTGCAAACCATCGATCAGCAGTTGGTGGCAATTAGTGATGAACTCCCCCCATCCCCTACTACAACCAGTATATTAAGTCAAATACAGCAGGGTGCATCATTGGGGTACTCAATCTATGGGGCTGTCAGTAGTGGAGATATTATCGGAGTACTAAACGAAATACCTGATGTTGTTAATTTCTTTGAGGGATTATAAAAATGATATCAATCCAATTGTTTGCGTCAGTCTGAAGATCTCAGAATCTAAAATAAAAATGCCAACGGTACCTTATATGGCTTACCAGTTTAAAATACTGTATACTATGACTAATACCAATTCCCACTTTTAACCAGTACATTGTCGTTTGTCGCTCATGTGTATTCAACACACTTCGCGCCTCTCTTCTTGTGCTGTTTAATTTTGTCATTGGTATTAGTTTTGCAGGTGACCAGCAGTGTTCATAACCATGCACTCCGCCGGTCTGAGGTGTATCCGTTCATCCCATCGGATTCGCAGCTTATTGCCAAAGGCATAGAGTCGTCTCTCCTGGTACAGATAATAACTTAACTTACTATAGTAGATAGAAAGGTGATTGATGCAATTATCAAATGAATCTAATAGACAAGCAATGGTAGCGGAACAGATAGAGGGAGGGCAGTATTTTGTTCAGGCTAAGAAGTGGTATGATATGATTTATTTATATCCATATACTCAAGCTTTTTACACTCTTATGATGCTTTTGCTGCTGCTCTCATCGGTGATTGTTGCTATTGGTATTTTGAATATGCAGTATACAAGTAAAAAGATACCATTTGCTGTGTATGCAGATGATCAGGTGAGTTTTATTTCTTATATCAGGCCGTTGGCCGTATCCTATGAGAATACAAATATTTCAATAGCTCGCTATTTGGCGGAGTATTATGTTAAGTTAAGGGAAACTTATTCCCCAGGCCTATTAGACGAAGGGGCATGGCAAAACTTTTTTGAACGGGTACAAGCCACTTCATCGCGTCGAGTCTTTAGTGAGTTTGTGAGATATATGGATACTCAGAGCAATCCAATGAGTCCAGTTTTATTATATCGTACCAATGTTGAACGCATGATCAGCGTGACTTATTCGGTATTTCCGGAAGGGCATTACAATAAACCTGACCATGTCACCGTATATTTCAAGGCAACAGAAAGAGGCAGAGAATTTGATGAAACTAAAGCATGGAAGGCGGAACTGACCTTTGATATGAGTGATATGTATACAAATGCTGACGAACAAAGTAGCATGTACTTCACTGTTATAAAATATAAAGTTACGCCAGTATCTTCATCGGGAACGACTGGCTAATATGTTGGAAGTGATGAAAAAAAACGCTATATTTGTCATATCTATATTCAAAAAATTAGCAATAGGGAGATCAATGCACTGTAAGACAGGGTCAATGAAATTGGCGATAATACCAGATCTTATTCTTAAATGCTGCCGCCTTGTAGATTCAATGAGTCTCGGTATATTCCTGTGGATTTGGCTGAGTTCCCGTTGCATATGCAGTATGCATGGCAGGCTTAGCTCATATTTCCTTGCATTAGTTAATCCGAGGTCTATTATCACGTTAATATTTTCTATGATTCTATCGACAGTTTTACTGTCTTCATTGTGGTGCACGCAAGCTTTGGCTGTGGTGACTGCCAGGCCTATAGGTAATGAAAGTAGAATTAAGATAATCACGTATATTCCTAATAGTGTTGTTCTCTTCGTGGGACATTACACATTTCATTCCATTATTGAATTCTCTCCTGATGAAGAGATCAAAACCATAACTATGGGTACTCCGACATCATGGCAAATATATCCTGATGGGAATCGTATCTTCATCAAGCCAATAGCAGAAGATGCAACAACAAATATGACCGTTATTACTAGTAAACGTATGTACTTCTTCGAGATGCATGCTGAATATGCCGATAGTATAAACGATCGCAACATAGCATTCATTACAAAATTCATGTATCCAGATGCTCAAGGAATGGCCGGTCAACAGGGAATAAACAATCCTGGCGGTACGATGCAAAACTTCATTCCTCCTGATCTATCAAAACCAGAGCAGTATAATTTCAATTATAAGATTAGTGGAAAGTCTAGACGTCTTGAGCCCGTATTGATATTTGATGATGGGGAGTTCACTTATTTTAGATTTCGTAACGTAAATGCCGAGCTCCCGGCTTTTTACACTGTGGGCCAGGATGGAGATGAAAGTATGGTAAATTACAGAATATTTGCTGGTTATGTTGTTGTAGAGAGGGTATCGGATAGGTTCACTCTGAGAAGTGGAAAGGAGACTATCTGTGTGTTCAATGAGGCTTTCAATGCGGCAACTGGCCAGAGTTTTGTTGATGATATAGCTCAGCAAAACGTCAAAATCAGTGCAGAAAATACAAAACGTGATGCAAAGCCAGCCGATCCGAAAAAGGCTGATAGTAAAAAATAATACCTGGTTCCCACATGTGATGGATAAGCCAAAGGCGAAGGCAAATTAAAATAATGCAATGAGAGGGGAGCGATGCAGCAGTAGTGAAAAGCAGGATCTGGTATAATAATGATACCAGATCCTGCTTTTAAGTGGCTGTAGCGATATGACAACAACGCAGCCACTTACAATCAGTTAATTTTTATCCTGAACCTGGCATATCGTTTCTGGGATTTACATTGCACCCATTCATGCCAGGTAGTCGCCCCAAGATGACTCGAAAATACTTGCAGCTACCCTAACACTAAAGGCATGTTCGCCTCCAACGTCTTTGCATTCAAAAACACCTCCAACTGAATTCACTTATACCTTCGTACATGCTTGGCATGCTCCGCAGGCAGAATGCGCTTAGCGCTATCCTTATGGCCATACAGTAATCCATGATCAGTTATGCAGAGATTGCTATTTCGAGTAGATCAGGCATCTTGTGCGCTGTTGCGATTGACTGTGGTATATTTTCCAGGTAGTTCATGAAGATTGGATAGCTAGAGTCAGGTTCTTTCGATGGTGTTATAGCTATCGATCCATCTGTTTTTTTAGCTTCTTGATTGCCAATCATATTCTATACAGGCCTCCATTTACTTATTGATTTGCATTGTTGATCTTGGTGTATAAACCAGTCTTAATCATAGATAATCACTCCAAGATGATTCGAAAACATCTTGCTGATCACCAGCTCAGGCTGAAAGGATCCTTACCCTCAGGGCACTTGCATTCAAACACACCTCTGGATAGTTTGTTTATCTCTTGTACATCTTGCAAGTGACTGGCATATATCTCTGTGTCTTGAGTGAATCCACCTATGTTATTATCTTCATTCTTATGGCTATATTTCCACCCATGGTTAGTTATAAGATTTGCTACTAAAATCGGATCAGGTTTATTGTTTGCTGCTAAATTTGCACCAAATTCACTGCCAAAATAGTCCATTAGAGACTTATAGCCAACGCCAAATTCAAATGGTTTTATTGTCAGTAATTTTTCCGGATCTTTCGTTATTTTTTTAAACTTTAATTTTGGATTATCCAGCATATATATCTTTACGATTCTCTCTTTATTGGTTGTTTTTATTATTTTTACCTGCGATATGTCAAACAAGAC
>CAIOSF010000289.1 GCA_903860855.1 uncultured Alphaproteobacteria bacterium
GCCCTGATATCCCATTACTCCAACATAAGATTGCGTCATATTAGCGTATGGCTTCTCCTAGATTTTCAGAAATTTTAGCTAAATAAGCTCCATCTTGCCAATTGTTTACAGCATCTACGATAGCTTGCGCTCTCAACCTTGGACTTTCACTTAAGAAAATACCGCTGCCTACAAATACAGATTCGGCTCCCAGCGCCATACACAGGGCTGCATCGGCAGGTGTGGCAATCCCTCCAGCAGCAAAAAACGGTACAGGTAGCTCTTGTTGTTGCGCAACTTGTTCTATTAATGCTAGAGGCGCACGCATCTCTATCGCTTTTTGTGACAACGCAATTTGATCAAGTGATTGTAGCGACTTAATTTGCGATTTCACTTGACGCAAATGGTTAACAGCTTCTGCAATATTACCAGTACCAGCCTTTCCTTTGCAACGTATCAACGCAGCCCCTTCATAGATGCGCCTTAGGGCCTCACCCAGATCAGTGCACCCACATACAAATGGGATAGTGAATTTATATTTATCGATATAGTACTCTTCATCAGCAACCGTCAATACTTCGCTTTCGTCTATGCAATCTACAGCTAAAGCTTGTAAAATCTGCGCTTCTATAAAATGCCCTATACGGCATTTAGCCATGACTGGAATAGAGACCGCTTTCTTAATAGCGTTAATTATAGCTGGGTCACTTGCTCGAGCTACACCGCCTTCCTTTATGATCAACGCTGGTACTCGTTCAAGGGCCATCACAGCACAAGCGCCAGCTTCCTCTGCAATTTGTGCTTGTTCAGCTGTCATAACGTCCATAATTACGCCACCCTTCAGCATCTCAATAAATGTACCTTTAACTAACATCCTTACGCCCGTCTAAAAAATATTTTCTTTCAAATTATATAGTAAGTTAACTTATTGTCGATACTAGGAAAGACGATCTGCATCCTATTAATAAATAGGACGTGAATCCAATGGGATGAAGGAATACACATAAAATCCGCGAGTTAACCATCACGAAGAGGTTGAAGGAGGAGTGACGAAGTGTCAGATATTAAGTTAATTTACTATACTGACATCCAAGAGTCAAAGTCAACAGACGCTGCAATAGCTAAAAAAGCTGGACTTGGTATCAAGCTACGCCAAGTCCAGGATAAAAATAATACAACTACCATGACATTACAAGTTGAAAAGAATTAGCTACGATAAGCCGCTAAAATCGCTCCATTGAATACATCAGCACTACTTGCATTCATTTCTAAAATCTGTACAGATTTTTCTAAGCCACAAAGTATTGGACCAATGGCTATAGCCTTGCCAAATTCTTGTAGCAATTTAGTTGCTATATTAGCACTATGAAGTGCTGGCATGATCAGAATATTTGCCGGCCCTTTTAACCTGCAGAATGGGTACATTTTCATTAGATCGGGATTCAATGCAACATTCGCTGCTATCTCTCCATCATATTCAAAATCAATTTCCATCTTGTCTAGTACATGCACCGCTTCACGAATACGATTTGACCTTTCTCTCATGGGATTACCAAAATTAGAATAAGAGATAAAGGCCACCCTCGGCTCGTACCCTAATCCTCTCACCTCACCGGCAGCATGTATGGCTATATCAGCTAGTTCACGTGATGTTGGTAGTTCATGAATCGCGGTATCGGCTATAAAAATGACCTTATCACGTTTCATCAGCATCGATAGAGCAAATAATGTATTATGATCCCGTGTAGGTATCACTCTAGATATCTCCTCAAGATTACTGACATAATCGCGCGTAGTTCCTGCAACCATGGCGTCAGCTTCGCGTTGCATAAGCATTTCAGCTGCGAAAGTATTACGATCCCTCTTGATCAATCTATCGCAATCCCTATGCATGAATCCTCTCCGTTGCAGCTTCTTGTACAGGCTCTCAACCAGCACATCGACTGATTGGTGCATCGCCGAATTTGTGATAACTAAGTTCTCATCTATGCTTGTATTTAACCTATTAAGGCCAGCCATGATCTGGTCTTCATGTCCAAGCAATATGGCCTTGCCACAGCTATTAGCTCGCCACTGCACTGCCGCGCGAATCATCGCATCCTCTTCTCCATCGACAAAGATCACTGCCTTGGGATTAGACCGAACATGACTATAAAATTTATACGTTACATGACTAGCTGGATTTAACCTACCGGCTAACTGCCTCCGATATTCTTGCAGATCAGCTATCGGTTTACGGGCTACGCCAGATTTCATGGCTGCTTCAGCAACAGCGGCTGGAACCTCTTGCACTAGGCGAGAATCAAATGGTACCGGCACTATATAATCGCCACCAAACTTGCAGTTGCGACCTTGACAAGCGCTTTCAATCTCATCTGTTGATTCTGCCCTCGCTAAATCGGCGATAGCATGGACTGCGGCCAATACCATTTCAGAGTTAATTGTTGTTGCTTGCACATCAAGAGCTCCCCTGAATATATATGGAAATCCCATGATATTATTGATCTGATTGTTATAATCAGGACGACCGGTTGCAACTATAGCATCTTGACGAACTTCTGCGATTTCTTCTGGAGTTATCTCTGGGTCTGGATTAGCCATAGCAAATATTATCGGATTCGCCGCCATCGATGCTATCATCTCCTTCGTTACGGCTCCTTTGGCTGATAACCCTATAAAAACATCAGCTCCGACTATGGCTTCTTTCAAGGTTCTCATCTTGGTATCGTTTACATGATTTTCCTTCCATTCGTTCATACCATCAGTTCTACCCTTATATATTACCCCCTTAGTATCACACATGATAACGTTTTCAGGATGAACTCCCATGCTTTTAACTAGGTTGATGCAGGCGATGGCTGCTGCTCCCGCTCCATTCACTACTATTTTAAGGTCTGGGAATTTTCTGTTGGTAATATGAGTTGCATTTAGCAGACCAGCGGCCATAACAATTGATGTACCATGTTGGTCATCATGAAAAACTGGTATATCCAATAGTTTTTTTAACTCTCTTTCTATGATGAAGCACTCTGGCGCCTTTATGTCCTCAAGATTAATTCCTCCCCATGTTCTTCCTATCCTCTTAACTGTATCTATGAACTCTGTTGGATCTTTCGTATCAACCTCTATATCGACTGCATCAATATCAGCGAATCTCTTAAATACTAGTACCTTTCCCTCCATAACAGGTTTAGCTGCCATTGGTCCAAGATCTCCAAACCCTAAAACTGCAGTACCGTTAGTAATAACAGCAACAAAATTACCTTTTGCTGTATATTCAAATACCTTGCTTTCATCCTTCACGATCTCCATGCATGGGGCTCCCATACCTGGTGTATAAGCTAATGATAAATCTCTCTGATTATTGAGAGGTTTAGTGGTATAAGTACCAATTTTACCACGTGGGTACATTCTATGAAATTCTAGGGCATCATTATAAAGTGCGGAGTTATCGTTGAATTTTTTGCTCATTATTTGGCTCACAGTAAACAAGATGAACGTATATCTGTATGATATATAGAAAATGACACTCCCATACAAGATTTAATTGAATTGGATGGAGCAATAATAGTTAACCGATATTCCGCACATGAGCGACAACTTTTCCCTGGCACACGATAACTAAATCTAACCTACATATCATGTTTTCATAGCCTTGATTGCTCGCCAAAAAACAACTAATCGCATCACGATGTCTCTGTAAATTGGTCGGATTAATTATACTATCCAAATCTGGTGCTTTCTTCCTACCCTTCACTTCTAAAAACAGCAGCTCGTCATCATTCGCCGCAATAATATCGATCTCCCCATATTTTGTTTTATAACGCCTGGCTAAGATTATATAGCCAGCATTAGAAATATACTTGACTACAACCTCTTCAGCCAATAACCCAAGCTCATATGATGCTCTGCGTTGAGATTGTAGCATATTGTCAAGATCTCAATCTCATTGGCATCATATCCATTTATTTTAATAAAAAAGCACCGAATTCATCTACGACCTTTCTGTATACCTCTTTCTTAAAATAAACCACCAGATCTTGTAACCTCTTCATCTCAACCCAATTGATCATTGAAAACTCCTTGTGCTTGACCTTATCTAAATCAATTTTGCCTATACCACCTTCACCCTCACCGAATTTAAACAAAAACCATTTCTGTTTTTGGCCCCTATATTTTTGTCCTTCACGTCCATTCCCTGCATAAATCCTATCTTGGGGAAAATCATATGAATACCAAGAATGTGATTCATAGAGAAAGTCCAGAGTCGACTCAACATCATCAATACCAAGCTCCTCTCCTATTTCCCTCACAACAGCTTGTTTCGCTGTCTCCCCAAGGTCTATGCCACCCTGGGGCATTTGCCAAGCTTCTTTGGTCGCATTAAAGCGCTGTCCTACTAGGACCAGGCCGGACTTGTTTATGATCATTGCACCGACGCA